>CANEVK010000007.1 GCA_947442115.1 Bacteriovoracaceae bacterium
GATATTTGAGAGGAGCTGTCCTTAGTACGAGAGGACCGGGATGGACAAACCTCTGGTGTACCGGTTGTGGTGCCAACTGCATCGCCGGGTAGCTAAGTTTGGAAGGGATAACCACTGAAAGCATCTAAGTGGGAAGCCCCCCTCAAGATTAGATATCTATTAAGGGTGCTTGTAGACTACGAGCTTGATAGGTTGGGTGTGTAAGCGCTGCAAGGCGTTCAGCTGACCAATACTAATAACCCGTTTTGCTTTATTTTCTTTGCCTCCCATAGCTACGGGAGGGGTTTTAAAGTGTGGAACTACATGGTTCAAAATTTGTCTTGCTTATCTTGTTTTGTGATTGTAAAAAGATCAAACCTAAATTGAAATACAGTTTGGGTGTGTCGATAGCGGTGAGGAAATACCCAGTAACATCTCGAACCTGGAAGTCAAGCTCACTTGCGGCGAAGGTAGTGCCAGGGGAACTTGGTGTCAGAATAGCAAGATGCACCCTCCATTTTTATAAAAAAAAGCCCTCAAATGAGGGCTTTTTTATTTTGGGGTTTTATTTGCCAGGTCAAATAATAAGACTCGCTAAAAGAATTCTGTTCCTTCTTTTTTCTTATTCTATTTTAAGAATTGGTTACTTTCTTTATCACTATTCAATTTATAAAAGCTTTTCAAATGCGGTCATTGCTGAGAGTTTTATTTTGGGTATTCGATTTGATCTCGCCGCCATTTTCTTTTTAAATGCTCCGCTGATTATCTTGAATTTGATCCCTCTGGATCATAAGCCTTGGAATAAGTTAGAAAGAGTCTTTTTTGTCACACTCAACTCTTTAGGATTTTTAATTTCTATTGTCGATTATGAGCTTTTCCAGTTTGTTGGTAAAAGGTTGAGTCTTGAACTTTTTTTAATCTCAGATGATATCAAAGATCAGCTTCCGCAATTGGCCCTTTATTATTGGTATTTTCCTCTGCTGGCTACTTTGTTTGGGTACTCTTTTTATCTTTTTGATCAAAAGTATTTCAAAGTCTCTTCAACTGCAGTTTCAAAACGTCGTCATTTGATCTTTTCCATTCTTTTTTTGTTTCTCTCATTCGTCGCTATTCGTGGCGGTCTTCAGCATAAATCTATCAATGTCCAATCGGCATTCTCCCAAGGGCAGAATGAACTTGGCCATCTTGTCTTAAATACTCCCTATCACTTCCTCAGAACATTCAAATCACAATCCTATAAAAAATTAAGTTATTTTAAATCAGACAATGAAGCTCTTGAAATCATTTTAAAAGGCCAGGTTGCAGCTTCGAGCGACTCGTTAACTCAAAAGAAAAATATTGTTTTAATTCTTCTTGAAAGTTTTTCTTCAGAGTATTTGGAGAAAGGCTATATGCCATTTCTGGAAGAACTTAAAGCGAGGTCAATTTTCTTTCCGTATCATTTGGCCAATGGGAGAAGATCTATTGAAGTCCTCCCTTCAGTCTTATGTGGCCTACCATCTCTGTTAAAAGAGCCTCTGAGTAAATCAATTTTTCAAAGTAATAAATTGTCCTGTCTCCCAAGCTCACTTAAATCCCATGGCTACACAAATTACTTCTTTCATGGAGGGGCCAAGGGGACAATGGGGTTTGAATCTTTTACTCTGGCCAATGGATTTGATCGCTATTTTTCGAAAGATGACTATCCAGGTGATGATTATGATGGAACATGGGGTATTTTTGATGGGCCATTTTTTCAATATTCCGCTCTCGAAATAGATAAAATGAAGGCGCCCTTTATGGCCGGCATTTTTACCTTAAGTTCTCATCAACCTTATGCTGTTCCTAAAGAATTCGCGGGAAAATTTCCAAAGGGGACCCTAGAGATCCATGAAAGTATTGGCTACACAGATTTTTCTTTAAGAGAGTTTTTTAAAACAATCGAAACAAAGCCTTGGTATAAAAATACGATCTTTATTATTACCGCCGACCATACATCAAAATTAGAAACTCAAAAATTTCAAAACATCATCGGCCACTACAGAGTTCCCCTTCTCATCTTTAATCCCCTGGAGCCTCAAGGCTCAGTCATAGAGAAAGTCTCTCAACATTCGGATATTCCGAGGATGGTCTTAGACATGCTAGGACTCAAAGGAGAGCTGCCTTTAACATCAAAAAATATTTTAAAAAATGCTGAGGGAAATGCCCTGAATCTGATCAATGGTTCTGATTTTATTTTGATGAATCAGGATCATTTTCTTCTCCAAAAAAATGATCAGCAGACCTTAAAGTATTCCTATAACTGGGACACCGGTGACTCTCAACTGATAGGCGAGTCCAGTGATCAACTTCTTAAAGCTAATCTTCAATATTTCTTCAACTCTCTCATTAACAACAAATTCCCCTCTTATCGCTAAGCCCAAATCCTTGCACCAGTTTTCCCTTCAAGTTAGACTAAATTATTATTTTTATTACTAATTGAGGTGCCTATGCAGCCATTAGCCTCCCATATTGATCCAAACAGTAAAGAGTTTCAAATCAACTCAGAATTCAATCGTTCATTAGCAAGTGAACTCAGAAAAAAAATTGAGAAGGCCAGACTCGGTGGTGGTGAGGAGGCAGTCAAAAAACATAAAGCGAGAAAGAAATTACCTCCGCGTGAAAGAATTGAAAAAATTCTTGATCCTGGTTCACCCTTTTTAGAACTCTCAACTCTGGCCGCAGAGGGAGTCTATGAAGAGGATGTTCCTAGTGCAGGAGTTGTGACAGGCATTGGTCTTGTTCATGGTGTGGAGTGTATGTTTGTGGCCAACGATGCAACAGTGAAAGGGGGAACTTACTTTCCTCTCACCGTTAAAAAACATTTAAGAGCTCAGGAAATTGCTCTCGAGAATAAATTACCATGCATTTACCTCGTGGACTCAGGTGGAGCCTTTCTCCCGAAGCAAGATGAAGTTTTTCCAGACAAAGAACACTTTGGAAGAATTTTCTTTAATCAGGCGAATATGTCGTCCCAGGGAATTCCACAGGTCGCAGTGGTCTGTGGATCTTGTACCGCTGGAGGAGCCTACGTTCCGGCCATGAGTGATGAAACAATTATCGTGAAAGGGAATGGAACAATTTTTTTAGGTGGACCACCGCTTGTTAAAGCTGCCACAGGTGAAGAGGTCACAGCAGAAGATTTAGGTGGAGCGGAAGTTCACACCTCAAAGTCTGGTGTTGCCGATCACTTTGCTGAAACAGAAGAGGACGCTCTTGAGCAAGCTCGCCACATTATCGCCACTTTAAATTACCGCCCTAAGCATCCTGGCAAATTTATCAAACATGAAGTCTTGGCACCACTTTATAAAACAGAAGAAATCTACGGCATTATTCCTCAAGACACGAGAAAGCCTTTTGATGTGCGAGAAATTATTGCTCGTCTGGTTGATGGATCAGAGTTTCAAGAGTTCAAAGAAAAATATGGAACAACTCTAGTAACTGGTTTTGCTAAGATTCATGGTTATCTGGTAGGGATCGTGGCCAATAATGGAATTCTTTTTTCTGAATCTTCTCAGAAAGCTGCCCACTTTGTGGAGTTGTGTGGACAAAGAAAAATACCACTCATCTTTTTACAAAATATCACTGGGTTCATGGTGGGTAAACAGTATGAGAATGAAGGTATTGCTAAGCATGGAGCAAAATTTGTCACAGCTGTTTCCACTGTTAAAGTTCCTAAATTCACGATCATAATTGGTGGTTCATTTGGAGCTGGAAACTACGGTATGTGCGGAAGAGCTTTTGGCCCGCGCTTTCTCTTTATGTGGCCAAATTCGCGCATCTCAGTCATGGGTGGTGAGCAGGCGGCCAATGTGCTCGCAACAGTCAAGCAAGATGGTCTTAAAGTTGCCGGTAAAACGGCGATGAGTGAAAAAGAGTTAGCAGATTTTAAACAACCAATTTTAGATAAATATGAAAAAGAGGGATCTCCTTATTATTCATCTGCTCGCCTTTGGGATGATGGAGTGATTGATCCAGCTCAAACAAGAGACATCCTCGGCTTATGCTTAAGTGCGACTCATAATGAAGAATTCAAAGACCCTCAGTGGGGCGTATTTAGGATGTAATGTATGAAACATTTAGAGGTTATCCATAAAGAGCAAGGTGTGGTGGAAGTTTGGCTCAATAGACCTGAGCTTCATAATGCTTTTAATGCCGAACTGATTGAAGAAATGATTCAAACTTTTGAGGCTTTTAAAGATGAGCGCTTGATTATCCTTTCAGGTCGAGGGGCCAGTTTCTGTGCTGGTGCTGACTTAAATTGGATGAAGGCCATGAAGAATTATTCTCGTGAGGAAAATTTTCAGGACTCCAAAAAGTTAGCAAAAATGTTTTCTACGATTAATGACTGCAACATTCCTGTGATAGGAAGAATAAATGGTCATGCCCTCGGAGGAGGAGTGGGACTTGTTTGTGTTTGTGATCACGTGATTGCAACGGAAGAGGCCCTCATGGGGTTTACAGAAGTTCGCTTAGGTCTTATCCCGGCCGTGATCTCTCCTTATTGTCTTTCAAAAATTGGGGAGTCCAATGCTCGAAGCTGGATGCTTTCTGGAGAAAGATTTAATGCTCTGGAAGCAAAAAGAATGGGACTCGTCCATGATGTGGTTGCAGTTGGAAGTGAGCTTGATGCCAAAGTGGAAGAAATTAAAAAAAGGTTTCTCGCCGCAGGGCCAATTGCCACGAAAGAGGCAAAAAAACTTGTGCGAGAAGTGGTAAAAAATCTTAAAAATTCTGAAGATTATACCTGTCAGATGATTAGTGCGAGAAGAATTAGCGAAGAAGGGCAGGAAGGAATGCGTGCTCTACTTGAAAAAGATAAACCAAATTGGATGAAAAAATGAAAATCAAAAAAATACTTGTCGCTAACCGTGGCGAAATTGCTCTGAGAGTCCTCAAGACGGCCAAAGAAATGGGAATTAAAGTCGCTACTGTTTATGCAGAGGATGACAAAAATCTTCCCCATGCACTGTTTGCGGATGAGTCTTACTCCTTAGGTATGGGGGCCTTGTCCGAGACGTATCTGAATAAAACGAAACTCGTTGATGTGGCCAAGCGCTGTGGGGCCGATGCCATTCATCCAGGATATGGATTTTTATCTGAGAATGAAGATTTTGCTCGCATGGTAGAAGCAGCGGGGATTACTTTCATTGGGCCAACTCCTGAGTCGATTGTACTGATGGGGGATAAAATTGGCTCAAAAAAGGCACTAGAGAAAATCAGTATCCCACTTACTCCGGGCTATCATGGGGATGATCAGACTGAAGAAACTCTCATGAAAGAGGCAAAAAAAATTGGTTATCCAGTTTTAATTAAGGCCTCTGCAGGTGGTGGTGGTAAGGGCATGAGAATTGTTCATCAAGACTCTGAACTTCTTGAATCCATCAGAGGAGCGAAGTCCGAGGGACTCAAGTCTTTTTCAAGCGATAAAGTCCTGATTGAAAAATATGTGCTTAATCCAAGACATATTGAGGTTCAACTCATGAGCGATACTCATGGGAACCACTTGCATTTTTTTGAACGAGAATGCTCGATTCAGCGTCGTTACCAAAAAGTCATCGAGGAAACACCTGCTCCCAATATGAGTCAGGATCTTCGACTTAAGATATGTCAGACGGCCGTCGACATCGCCAAAGGGATTAATTATCGAGGGGCCGGAACGGTAGAGTTCATTATGGCCCAAGATGGTCATTATTATTTTATGGAAATGAATACACGCCTCCAGGTGGAACACCCGGTAACAGAAATGGTCACGGGTTATGATCTTGTGAAATGCCAAATCATGGTGGCCCAGGGAGATAAACTTCCAATCAAGCAAGAAGAGATTAAGCAAAAAGGCCAGGCCATTGAGTGCCGTATTTATGCTGAAGATCCAGATAATAATTTTATGCCAACAATTGGTAAGATTGATGCGATTGGAGTTCCGACATTAAGAGATGTGAGGCTTGATTGTGGTTTCTTAGATGGAACTGAGGTTGGAGTTAATTATGATCCCATGCTCGCTAAACTTATTGTTTGGGGAGAGGATCGAAAACTAGCGATTACTAAAACGATTCAGAGCTTGGATGAAGTTTTATTTCTCGGAGTGAAGACTAATCGAGATTATTTAAAAAGAATTTTAGGACATCAAGATTTTATAGCTGGTCAGACACATACTCACTTTATCCCTGATCACAAGGCCGAGCTTGAACCTGTTGAACTGAAGGCCCATGATCTGGCGGGGCTTATTGCTTCTTATTGCTTTAGCCAAAAGAAAGCGGCATTTAAATCAGGTGTCGAAGTTAGCTCAAACCCATGGACCACTCTAACGAGTTTTAGGAATTAATATGGAAAAAACATTCATCCTTAATGGACAAGAAGTTAAAGTTCAAGATTTCAAACATGCCCACGACACCGTCAGCTTTTCCTATCAGGGACAAAATTATTTTTACTCCCTTATCTCTCGCGATGGGCATGAAATGATCTTAGATGAAAAAAATGGTCGCTTTAAGGCAGCTGTCTCAACCTTAAGTAAAGAAGGTGAGGCGATGGTTATTGCAGGTGGAAGAGAGGGGATCCTTTCTGAAGCAAGCAAAAAATTGAAGAAAGGTGCTGCCCATGCGGGTGGTTTAAAATCTCCCATGCCTGGAAAGATTTTTAAAATTTTAAAGCCCCATGATTCAGACGTAAAAAAAGGTGAAACCATTCTTATTCTTGAAGCCATGAAAATGGAGCATGCGATCCGTGCCGATAAAGATGGGAAAGTGAAAAAGATTTTTTTCAATGTGGGTGAGCTTGTTCAGGGTGGAGTTGTACTGGCCGAAGTGGAGTCTTAATGATCAAGATTGTTGAAGTTGGTCCTAGAGATGGTTTACAAAATGAAAAGACGATCTTAACGACTGAAGATAAGTTTAAATTTATCTCCCTGCTCTCAAATTCAGGGCTAAAAAATATTGAAGTCACTAGTTTTGTTAAGGCGACTGCTATTCCACAAATGGCCGATGCGATAGAACTCTATAATATGGTTCAGACTCAACTGAATCATCAAAAGATAAACTTTCCTTGTCTTGTCCCCAATATCCAAGGCTATGAGGTTGCAAAAAAACTTGGCGTGAAGGAAATTGCTCTTTTTAGTGCAACTTCAGATTCTTTTACCAAGAAAAATGTGAATGCATCAGTCGAAGAAACTTTTAGTCGGATGCAAGAAGTGGCCCAAGAAGCTCTGAAAGATGGAATGAGAATCAGAGGCTACGTTTCAACTGCTTTTGGCTGCCCTTACGAAGGGACGATGGATGTCTCAAAGCTTCTTCATGTGACGGATAGATTCTTTAAATTAGGCATTTATGAGGTTTCTGTGGGAGATACCATTGGAGTCGCAACTCCTGCCCAGGTGAGATCCTTTATAAAGCAGCTTAAGTCATCTTTTGATTTGAATAAGCTCGCGATGCATTTTCATGATACCCGAGGCATGGCCCTGGCCAATATTCTCGTTTCACTCGAGGAGGGGATTTCAACCTTTGACTCCTCGGCCGGTGGACTGGGTGGATGCCCTTACGCTAAGGGGGCAACGGGGAATGTGGCGACTGAGGATGTTTGGTATCTCTTGCAATCCATGGGATGTGAGACTGGAATTGATATTGCCAAGCTGGCCGAGGCTTCTCAATTTATTTTAGAAAAGATCAACCGTCCGACTGAATCTAAATTTTTGCGTGCTTACTTGAATACAGGAAAAGTATGACTTCTTACTTAAAAGCTTTTAATGACCTCATTGTTGAAAAAAAGAAAAATGCTGTTTGGATAACTCTTAATCGAGTCGATGCCAGTAATGCTTACTCAAATGAAATGGTGAGTGGTCTTGTTGAGGTTTTAAAGTTTGCTGATTTAGATAAGTCCGTAAGAGTTATTGTGATTACGGGAGCTGGAAAAAGTTTTTGCGCTGGTGGTGACATCAAGGCCATGAAAAATAAATCGGGCATGTTTGCTGGAGAATCCAATGAATTACGTGAAGCTTATCAAGCTGGAATTCAGCAAATCCCCATCATCTTTTCTCAAATTAAAACACCTGTGATTGCGATGGTGAATGGACCAGCAGTGGGAGCAGGGTGTGATCTCGCAGCGATGTGTGATCTCCGTATTGCATCTACTGAAGCCTCTTTTGCTGAAACGTTTGCGAAAGTTGGACTTGTGCCTGGTGATGGAGGAGCTTACTTCCTCACGCGGCTTGTGGGTTTTGCAAAAGCCATGGAAATGTTTTTAACTTGTAAAATATTTTCTGCAGACGAAGCTATGAATATAGGACTTGTTAACAAAGTGGTCCTACCGGAAAATTTAAAAAATGAAACAGAGATTTTAGTTGAACAAATATCATCTCTGCCACCAATCGCTGTGCAAATGACTAAAAAAGCAGTCATTCATGCCTATCAAAATGATCTTCATTCTCATCTTGAGTTGATGGCCGCTTATCAAGGAATCACTCAACGATCATCGGACCACTTCCTTGCCTTAGAAAATTTAATGGAAAAAAAGAAACAGTCCTATCAACACGTTTAATTCTTTAAAAATAATTTTTGACATCTTGAATCTTGCCCTCAAGAATTGATGTATGAACAAAATTATTTCTCTTTTATTACTCGTTTTAACTTTCTCTTGTACTACAATTCATTTTCGTTCTAACAATTCAGTTCCAGTTTCTTTTGAAGGAAATCCTAAGTATCAAAGAGAAGTCTCTATTGAAGGTCGACGTAATTTTTATTTTTGGGGTGCAGATCCTGAGCATCATGAAGTCTATATTGACGAAGAAGTTCGTCAGGCAGGGTATGAGGGAATTTCAAAAATTATTATTTATGAACAAAAAAATCCTCAGGATATTTTGATCTCTTTTTTAACTTTTGGAATTTATATGCCAAGGGCCTTTACCATCACTGGTTTTACGTCCTCGCAAAATTTACCTGAAGATTTAGATGATACAGCTGAAGCTAAGAAGTAATGATTAAGTTTTGACCGTCAGGAAGGGGTCTTCCAAGGATGGATATTTAGGCCAAGGATGGCCTTTTTATTTTCTGAGAAGTTTTTTCGCTCTGTAGTTCCAAAGTGGTTTTGTAATCAAATTAAACCAAGAAAAAAATCCAAGAAAGCAAAAGAAAAATGTATTAACAGCTGAGCTGGCCGTGAAGATATTATTGACCACGGAAAAAACAGTGAACATAAGAAATGACAAACCTCCAAAGCAGGCCGTCATGAGGAAGGTCAGCTTAAAGGTCATTAACGTCGAAGGAGTTGGTTTTAAAAAAGAAAAAGGCCACCAGATAAAGTCTTTATCTGAAAGCCAATTATGAAAGTTAGGAATAAGTTCAATCATTTTTTTCATTTGAGTGTATCCATTAAATTACCAAAAAAGTTTTTCTTAAAATCCGCCACTTCGTCCTCGCTCATATCCCCAAAGTTCGTTCGATCAACTTCTTTGAAGCATTTATCAAGCTCGATAACGAATCTCGATTTAAATCGCGGGATCATTTTACCATAGATTTTTCTTTCTTTGGCATAAGTCATGATGAGTTTTCTTCTGGCACGAGTGACACCCACATAACAAAGGCGCCTTTCCTCACTTATATCCGACCCATCAAGAATTGTTTTCTTGTGGGGGAGAAGTTCTTCTTCCATGCCGATGAGAAACACATAATCGTATTCGAGACCTTTTGAGCCGTGCAAAGTCATCAGGGTCACTTCATTGATTTTAGTGTCGTCCCCTGGAGTATTTTGACGGTCTTGGGAATCCGCTAAGAGGAGCCTTTCAACGAAGTTTTTTAAAGTGGCATCGTCATGATAGCGGTCTTGAAAGCGATCGGCCGTCATTAAAAAGTTTTTTACGTCCTCACGCTTACGGTTGGCAAGCTTAGCTGAATCATAACTTTTATCAATAAAGTCATAATAGTGAATCTCTTCAACGAGTTGATTGATGGCCTCAACTAGTGGCTTTTCATGAAAGATACGCTGATAGTTTTTGATGAGATCAACGAATTTTTTAATCCCCTCATGTTCTTCATCATCTGAAAGCACATGAAAGAGATGGCGCTTTTGCTCTCCCGCCAGAGTGAGATTTTTATTTAAGGTCACTGAGCCAATCCCTCGATGAGGAACATTCAGGACTCTTCTTAGGGCCAGCTCATCCCGAGAATTTTGAATCAAGGTAAGGTAGGCAATCAAGTCCTTGATCTCTTTTTTCTCATAAAATTTTTGGCCACCAATAATATTATAAGGGACCTGGGAAATTCTCAATTGATCCTCAAAGGGAGGAACTTGAGTATTAGAGCGATAAAGAATGGCGATGTCAGAAAGATTCACCCCATGGGATTGAAGGCGAATAATTTCTTCGACCACCACTGCGGCTTCATGGTCTGAATCACCTGTGGCCCAAAGAAGGGGAAGATCTCCTTCGTGTAGAGAAGTGCGCATAGTTTTTTCTTTGCGGTTGGTGTTCTCTTTGATGACTTGATTGGCCAGATTCAAGATAGGGAAAGTGGAGCGGTAATTCTCCTCGAGCTTGATCACCTTGGTGTTAGGATATTGTTTTTCAAAGTTAAGAATGTTGGAAATATCGGCCCCTCGGAAGGCATAGATCGCCTGATCATCATCTCCCACCACACAGATATTTTCATGGGTGCTGGTGAGGGCCTGAATCATGCTGAACTGTAATTGGTTCGTATCCTGATACTCATCAATCATGATGTATTTAAAACGCTGAGAGTATTTTTTAGCCACTTCAGGAAATTGTCTAAAGAGCTTTACCACAAGAAAAAGAATGTCATCAAAATCAAGAGCATTATAGAACTGAAGTTTTTCTTGATAAAAGTGATAAACGTATTCCGTGGCGCCGTCATAATTGTTTTCAGGATCATATTCGGCGGACTTCGTAAATTCTTCCGGTGAAATGCCTTTGTTTTTCAGGAGCCCGATCTTGGACATCACAATTCCCTTATCGAAACTTTTATTGGATCGATAGGATTTGAGTCCTTCACGGACAATACTCATCTGATCGGCCTGATCATAAATCGTGAAAAGATTGTTATAACCCAGGTGATGAATATCTTCCCGTAAGATTCGGATCCCTAAGGAGTGAAAGGTGGAAAGAGTAATACCTTTGCGCACTTTGGGGGGAACGAGGTGAGCGACTCGCTCTTTCATTTCGGCTGCTGCTTTATTGGTAAAGCTAACGGCCAGGATTTCTTTTCCAGGAATTTTGAGATTTTCCAGCATGTGAGCAATGCGATAGGTTACTGTTCTTGTCTTGCCTGAGCCTGCGCCGGCAAGGATTAAGACCGGCCCTTGGACCGTTTCGGCAGCTTCGCGTTGTTCTGGGTTTAGACCACTGAGGGAAATCATAGGCAGAGCTTAAAAAACCCCTGGGGAAGTGTCAAAATTAAAAGACAAAAAAGCCCTTACTTTGTAGACTCTATTCTCTCTCTAAATACCTTTATTTGAGGCTGTATGAAATACCTAATCACTTCTGCCCTTCCTTATGCTAATGGCCCTATACATTTTGGACACATAGCTGGTGTTTATTTGCCGGCCGATATCTTTACCCGACATAAGAAGTTAAAAGGCGAGAAGGCCATTCATATTTGTGGCTCCGATGAGCACGGTGTGGCGATCATGCAAAATGCCCAGAAGGCCAAAAAGTCTTACCAGGAATATGTGAATGAGTGGCACAAAACCCACAAAGAACTCTTTGAAAAATATGAAATAAATTTTGATTTTTTTGGGCAAACCTCAGCTCCTTATCATAAAGAAGAAACACTCGTTTGGTTTAATGATCTTCTTAAGAAAGGTCTGATTGAGAAAAAAGCTGAGCAACAACTTCAGTGTCAGAGTTGTCATAATATGCTTCCTGATCGTTTTGTCGAAGGGGAGTGTTATGTTTGTCACTATCCAGAGGCCCGTGGAGATGAGTGTCCGGATTGTGGAACGTGGATTGATCCTTTAAAACTTCTTAAGCCAGTTTGTAAATTTTGTGGATCTAAAGAAGTTAAGGCCGTTGATTCTTTTCAGTGGTACCTGATGCTGTCAAAAATGCATGAGAAATTTCAGGCGTGGTTTGAAACCAGAAAATCTAAGTGGCGCAAAAATGTTGTGCCTTTTGTAGAGTCTCTCACCAAAGATAATCTTGTGGATCGAGCGATCACTCGAGATTTAGATTGGGGGATTGATGTTCCTCTGCCTGAAGCCAAAGGAAAAAAGATTTACGTGTGGTTTGATGCACCCATTGGTTATGTTTCTAATACCGCTCAATTTTTAAAAGAATCAGGATCAAAAGACCACCACATCAAAGATTGGTGGGGCGCTAAAGATGTCACGATCGTGAATTTTATTGGGAAAGATAATATTATTTTCCACTCGATTATTTTCCCTGTGATGTGCTTGGGAACAGGTTTTGTTAATCCTGTGACAGATCTGCCGGCCAATCAATACGTGAATCTTGAAGGGAAACAATTTTCTAAATCCAAAGGATGGTATGTGGATGCTGATGAGGCGATTGCTCAATTTGGGTCTGATGCTCTTCGCTTTTATCTCACATCCCTTATCCCTGAAACTTCCGACTCTAGTTTTACCTGGAAGGGGATGGAGCTTAAGATTAATTCAGAGCTCGCTAATAATGTGGGGAACTTTATTAACAGAGCGATGAAGTTTTCAGCTTCAAAATTTCCGGAAGGGATTAAGGCCCAGAAGTTTGACGCTTTTTTCAACTCCCATGCGTCCGATGTTGAAACTTTCATCAAGGAATATCATGAGCTCCTTGATTCGTACCAAATTAAGAGAGGACAAGAGCACATCATGGGGCTTGGCTCCAAGGTGAATCTATTTATTACCGAGCGCGCCCCTTGGACAGAATTTAAAACTGATCCGGAAAAGGCCTGTGAGACGATCGCGATCTCAACCGCCTATGTGCTGGTGATAGGAACATTCTTTGCTCCTTACTTGCCTCAACTTTCAAAATCCATTTTATCTTATTTTGGTCTGAATGAAAAAAGTGATCTTGTTAAGAAAATTTACCAAGGGGATCTTAAAGCGATGAAAGAATTCTTCGCCCAAGATTTTAAACTCATGGTGGACCCTCAGGGGCTTGTGCCAAAGATTGATCCGAAAGTGATTGAAGAGTTGGATACAAAACTAAAAGAGAAGGCGAGTGTTTAGTTGGTTGTAGAGTAGCGGGGATCGAGCTTAAAGCGAAATCCCTCTTTCTTTTCCACGGGATCAAAAATGGTTCTATCCCAGGTTTCAAGAATTTTACTTGTTTGAGGATCAATCATGGCCCGGAAGTGGGATTGAGATTTTCTTTTATCAGTCAGAGTGATCACCACTGACTCTACCCGAAGGGGCTGCCCATCCCGTGTCCAGACAAAAGATCTTTCATGTTCAATCTTTACATCTTCGAGCATCTCTCCACCCTGGTCTTTGAGAAAATTTTCCAGAGATGATTTCCATTTCGGATCAGGACGGTTCACGAAGAAAACTTTTTCACCTTTTTTAATTTCTTTAAAAGGCATATCTCGTCCACTTTCTTCTTGAGTTGGGGGTAAGGGACTTTTATGGGAACGAGTTGATTGGAGAAGTTTTGTTTCCTTAGAATCACTAAACCAGTAGAGAGATCCAAAAATCCCGATCATGATAATAATCAATAATCCGTAACGATTTTTTTTAGTCATTGACGTCGAACTCGAAGTTAATCACTTTAAAGGGTTTAGGGCCATTATACTCAGCATCGATATAATCATCTTTAGTGGTATCGGCCGAATCCTGGAAGCAGTCGGTGCAGTTGCTGAATTTCGCTCTCAGACGACAACGGAATTTTGTTCCGGGCGGAATCCACTTATTAATTTCAAAAATGATAGAGTTACTCGGGCTGAAGGTGTGGTCAGGATTTCCGGCCCGGACTGATTCGACGTAGGATTTTTGCGGCTCTATTTTTGAATAGTAAGCTGAGCTTGCTCCTGGAAGAGCTCTCACCAAACATTCGTGTGGATTAAAGGTAAAGTCTTCTGTGGCCCCACTGCTTCCATAACCGAGGCAGTCCTTATCCTGAAGAGCGAGTCCTTGTTTTTTTCTGAATTCATTCTGGGACACCCAACGTGTGACATCTCCATCCTCGACCTGAACTAAGCAAACAGGAGCTGCTGCTTCGGCACTGAAAAGTTGAGTTGTGGCATTTTTCAAATGTCTTTTATAGCTCGTCATGGTGCTCGCACAGGAGAGACCATCTTCTGCCCCTTGGGCGACGGTGGTGACATTGTCGACCACACAAGGTTTAAAATTTCCTGTTGCTGTATCAGTGATGTGAACATGATCCCAGTCTGTGGCCAAAAGGTGCACTCCGGCCATGGTGCTATTAGAATTATTATAGAGATTAGGAATAATCGCGACGACTTCTCCTGGGGAGACTTTGATGTTGGAATTATTGTACTCAATGCTCGCCACATTTTTAGTAATGGAGACCGGTATACCTTTGAAGAGGAGTTCTTGAGTGATGGCACTCATGCTTTGTTGATCATCAATAATATAGTAGGTGGCCACATCTTTTTCTGTATCAACAGCGGCAAGGCTCAAGAGTTCTTTTGAGACCAGAACTGATTTGCGGCGATTATTTTCCAGGACAAGTTTCGGGGCGACTCCACTTGTGATGGAGCCTGGATTATTGACATTGAATTGAACCATTTTATTTTTCGTGCTGGTTCCATTGTCATTATAAGTTTTAAAAAGAAGGAGTCCGTAATCATCTAAAAGCTTTTCCGATTCATCCTGTGAGAAAGTGGGGCATAGCTTTCCTGTCACGTAACGATTCAAATTCTTCGCAAAAATTTGGAAAAATTTTCGGTAGGTTGGTGGATTTACCACATGGGCCCAAGTGAAGGAGGCGTTCTCATCGAGGTTATTTTGTCTGTGAGAAGTTGGAGGAATCGCCCCAGTGACTGTATCTACACCGATGGCGTTCAAATCACCTAGCTCACTGAACGTTTCAGCAATTAGCATCATCACATAGCTTGTCGACGTATCATGGGCTTGGGCACTTGGGATAGAGCATTCAGTTTGCAGAGATTTTGTCAGGGCCACAAAGTAGTGGGAGGCAATTTGACCTGCTTGGTGAACACCTTCAAAAGGGACAGTGGGTTCATTGGAATCATACATCAAAAACTGAGGGTAAGAGAGTCTTCCTTCAGAAGTTGTTTCCACTCCAGAGATGTGGGTCGGATCTTCTTCACTGATGGGACGAGAGGCATTGAATTTACCCAGGGCCCATTCACCGAAGTGAGTTCTTTTATTCATCACAAAACTATAATAATCCGCCACCCCTTCACCTAAGGCACCGGCCTCATCATAGCCGTAGGAGCCTAAGTTTGAGCGCAGGGGATGGAACAAAGGAGGAGCGAGAGTTTGCGGACGGCCGTTTCTGAAGTTCATCATGATGGCAATCAGGGCATGACCTAATTCATGATAAACAATCGAGGGGTCCTGAATGAAAAAGAAGGATTGATGTTCAGAAGATTTTCCAAAGCACAGTTCTGGAGCAGCAGCACTGAAGCGTGCGTTCTTCTCGAGATTGCAAAGAGCGTAGGAGCTGAGAAAACTATTTCTGAAGTAATAATCGTTGGCCGGTGTGATGGCCTGAAACCAAAAAAGACCCGTGTTGGGCAAGTACTTCGGAATTGATTTTGCTTTTAACGCCAGTGGTGAAAGAGGCGAGTGTAATTCGTTGTAGGCAAAGGAGAGTTTATCAAAGAAGGTATTTACACCTTGTTGGATATGAAAGAGGGCATTGACTTGGTAGAACTCAGAGGAGTTCGGTGCAAAAATCCAGGTGCCATCAGCTTTGCGTGGCAGGAGTTGCTGAGAGGGAGATTTAGAGTCAAAGGAATGGATACAATCTTGAATCGTCACTGACCCAGAAAAAAACTCAAGAGTACAATCACCTTTCAATGTGGATTTATTGGTGATGAATTCCGGGATATTAAAATCAACTGAGCCCTTCATATCGGCATTCGGTCCATAGTTCGGCCCCTCTAAAATATAGGGGCTATCGCGATAGATGAAGGCCATGTTGGAGAGTTCGCCATTGGCATACGAGGCGCCGGCGCGCTGACCACTCGAGGTAATTTCTGTTGGATTACAGGACATCAAAAACAATAGAAGCAACTGACTCACTAGAAGTGAAGCACAGGCCATTTTGAAAGTTTTTGTCATCCATTGACGTACTATCATAAGAACCTTATCGGTTGAGATTTTCTGATCTCAACCGAGAGTTTTACTCAGGCTAATTTTGCTGCCCAGTCGCACCCGATTGTGGCACCAGCGGATTTGAACCATCTGGAAACATCGATTTTGTATTAAATGGGCCTGAGTTGTTGTTGGCCGGACAGGAGCCAGGCACAGGATTTGATTGTGAGTCCCCCGACGCTTGGCCGCGGGCAGCTTTGTAGGATGCTACGAGTTTGTCTTCAGTTTTAGAACAGTCGTAGGTTGATTTTGGTACGCAATATCTTATGAATGTGACCGCTGCTTCTGGGGTCTGACCAGGCACAGGAGTTTTAATCCAAGGTTCACAACTCCCATAATCATTAACTGTTTTACCTATCTCGCATTCATTACTATCAGGTACTGCAGGATTATCATTTGCACTTTTCTTTTCTACTATCTTCTCGACTTTTGACTTGGTTCCTTTCACCTCATTACAAATACCTTTACCCTTCGAATTATCAGTAATCGCATCACATACTGCTTTCTTAGATTTATCGTCAAAAGATTTCTTAATGTAATCCTCAACTTCCTTAGATAAACTGGCCACGCAGATATCCGCAGCCTTATCTAGACCGTGCCCTGCGCACTTGTCCCGCATTTCTGCGATCATGGTATTAATGTTCGTGGTGCTGCCTCCGGCCTTGGCCGCAGCTTTGAGGGCATCAAGACCTGTTTGCTCAAAGCTGTCACAAGCACCATTAGGGTTATTGCTCATGATCTGGTCGTACTTCGAACAAAGCTCTCCGTTCTTTTCTCCCATTTGTCCTTGGGCATCGTTGTAGGCCTTTTGTTGTTGTCCCATCTCATTTTTAATATTGTTGTAGGCTGCTAGACAGGCGTCTTTGAGGCCGGTAGCGACACTGATGACATTTTCTTCGTAGTTATTTTTGGTGAGTTCGATGTGCTTGGCGAGAAGACCGCTGTCGCCGGCGATGAGCTTTTGTTGATCATCAACACTTATTTTCAGCTTTTTCATGTTTTCCTTAACCATATTAAGGTAGGCTTTGGGGTCTTTGATTTGTAGAGGATCCCCTGCATCACCTTTTAAGTCAGAATTGAATTGAGCTTCACCCTGGAGGTCACGTTGAATCTCAGTCGGGACCGTAAAGCCCTCTCCGAATTGAGCGCGCAGAGACTCTCCATCGGCAGTATACTTTCGAAGGGCAGTATCAAAGCTGGCCACCAATTGCTTGCGGTGAAGATCGACGTTGTTGTTGTAGTTTTGCGTAAGCTTCAGACGCTCATCTTTGATTTCTTTCACAAACTTTTTCGCTTTTTCATTACAGCTCTTCATGTTGCTTGAACAAGCAAATGCCGCCTTGGCACAAAAGCCCGGGCTTTGCATGTCGAGGGCTGCGGGACCACAAACTCCGACTCCGGCCCCGGCCGCTTTGGCACCGTTGCCTCCACAATCAATCATCTTTTTAACGATTTCATTGCGGATGTCCTGAGAGTGTTGGCGGGCCGTTTTCTTAAATTCTTGCTTCAGCGTGCGCAGCCGCTTAATCGCATCTTTACCTGTGAGCTTATTTCTGAGCTTGTTGACCTGGAACTGAGACTCACAGTTATTGATCACGTCTGCAAAATAGCCTGAGGGAGTGACTCTCCCGGCAGCACTAACTTTTTTCTTAAGGATTTTGTTATCTGGAGTGACTTGCTGAATTTCATAGTCAGCATCAAGCTTCATCACATAACGGTTTTTACTTTCTTCATCCAGCGTCGTGAGTCGATCCATCTTTTGGGCCGGAGTCAAACTCAAGTCAGATAAAATGACCCGAAGCTTTCTTCGCATTTGTTCTGAGGTTTGCTTGTTGGCCTGAGCGGACAGATTAGGATCATAAATACGACTGAGGGCCGTATCGATGCCGGTGTCATTCACGCACGCGGCTTTCATGTTATTTTCGATAGTGGAGACTTCAGCTTCGAAGGAGGAGTCACTATCGATTTTAGAGAGTTGAGAGAAAGCTTCGCTATCTTTACCAACCCCAAGTTCAGAGGAGACAAGATCCATTTCGTCATTGAGTTGATTGCGGGATTTAGTGAACTTGGTTTGAAGGTCAGCAAAAAATGATTTATTCAAGGCTTTATTGGCGCCAGAGTCAGAGGAGACATCCCTGCCAACCTGATCGAGAAAAGCACTGTAGCCATTTTGATCGTTGGCGATGGCAGAGAAATTCAACTGGGCCTGCTCAGAAACTTTATCGGCCATCTTGGTGATATCGGACAGGATCTCAGCATTCTTGGATACGAATTGCTCCGGTGAGTAGTTAGAGCCTTCAGGGACCGCTGAAAAATCTGTTTTGAGTTTTTCCTCAATTCCCAGAAGACCTTTATCTTTACCTAGACTGGAAACGCCCTTTTCCCCATCTTTAGGAAAAATAGAACTACAGGCCGGATCTCCAAAACGGGCGGCGTAGTTGAAAGCATCTGTGTTTTTGAATTCTTCGGCAAAGGCGGAGCCTTCACCATTAAGAACGGCCGAAGAGCGCTTGATGTTTGTGAGCTCAGCTTTACTTTGCTCATCAAATGCGGCCAGGACCTTTTCCATTTCCCCCATGACGGCATCGAGCTGAGATGTGCGGTAATCGAAGAAGCCCTTTAAGAGTTGCATGGCATCTTTCATACAACCTACACCAAAGGCCTGGCCCTCGGTATTAGTTTGCTCAGTATAGTTTTTATATGTTTTCTCAATCTGGAGGTATTGATTGTAGTAGAGGAATGCATTTTGTTTGTCCATGACTGGATTGCCAGTGCCGGTACCATCTCGACAAACTTCATTCTTCGCTTCATGCAGCGTTGTGGGTAAAGTTTTACAATCAAGTTGAGCAGGGTTGATGACCTTGCCCCCTTTCTTGAGTTGCTCGTTGTTGTAGACAGCGATGTATTCAATGAGGCCCGGAATCTTTTGCATATTTTCATAAGTAAAAAACTTATCTTTTCGAGGAGAGACCTGTTTTTGAAACTCGGCCATGTCCGAGGCCATCTGTGGAGGCATCTGAGGAGCACCACCGGCAGGTGCGCCACCTCTGACTTGATTGTAGAGACCCATTGAATAGTTCAATCCATCCATCACATTCTGACCAGTGATTTTACTTTTGTTTTGATTGTCATTTGCGAGCGCTGGAAGAGGAGCGAGAATCATCTCCAAACTTAAACCCAGAGTCATAAGAGAAGAGAGATAACTTTTTTTCATGAACTGCCTTTGGTGTTTTCTGTATCTTCTTGTTTTTCGGTATTTTGCTCAAAAATTTTAAGTTTTAGCTTGAAACGAAATCACTCAAGCTTTAGCCATTTTACGGGCAATCACTTCAAACCAGAGAAAATTTCTCCAACGTATTGAGACGCTTGGCATTTCAACAAAAAAAAGTGAAACTAAAATAAGTAATTTCAATAGTTTTCAACCAGGAACGTTTGGGTGTTCAAAAAACTCTTTGGTCGTAAGGATGCGCCAAAAAAAGATGGCACAGAGGGCCTTTCAGAAAAGGTTGATGGCTCTCGTTGGGTAAAAACCTATCTGCTTGAACTGACCAATATGGAGGGGAGTCCTGTCTACGAACTCACTTCTCAATTAGTTTTAGGCAGTGAGGTTGGGGATATTGTTATTGCAGATCCATCCATTTCTCCACGCCACTGTACATTCACTCTGCAAGACCAAGTTATTTCTCTTCTCGATCATGCCAGCGTGTCGGGGACACTTGTGAATGGAAAAAAAATACCTCAAGGCCGAAATATTATTCTGGAAGAGTCTGATGTCATTCTGGCCGGTGATCTTGAAATAAAACTTAGTTCTAAAAATGAACCGGTTCAAGACGAGCAGGTGGTAGAAGAAGTTAAAGAAGTTAAAGAAGTTAAAGAAGTTAAAGAAGTTAAAGAAGCTGTGGTGCCTCTAAAAGAGAAGACACTCGTTTTCGAGCCTCAACCTAAAACTCCAGAAGTACTAGAAGCTCCTAAAGA
>CANEVK010000008.1 GCA_947442115.1 Bacteriovoracaceae bacterium
CAGATTTTCAAGCCGGCGATTGATATTCGTTATGATAAAGAAGATGTTGTTTCTCATTCTTCCCAGGCCATCAAATCTGAGCCTGTAGAAAATGCTGTGGATATTCTTATTCGCTTAAAAGATTCCACTCGAGTGGTAGCGATAGATGAGGTGCAATTTTTTGATGAAAGCATTATCACTGTTGTTACAAAACTTGCGGCCCGAGGTTTCAGAGTTATTTGTGCGGGTCTTGATTTAGATTATCGTGCCCAGCCTTTTGGCCCCATGCCAACTCTACTGGCCTTGGCCGATGAAGTGATGAAAATTCATTCTATTTGTACAGTTTGCGGGGCACCGGCCACTCGTTCTCAGCGCTTAAGCGCTAATAAAGACCGTGTCCTTTTGGGCGAAACGGATGCTTATGAAGCACGTTGCCGAGGACACTATCAATACGATGATTCTGAAGAGCAGGCCCTTCTCCCCCTGGATGAAGAGATAAAGCCACTTTCTCAACTTTCAAACTAGAGACATTTCACTCTGGCCCATGGTAATCTCATTCACCATGGCCAGAGATATTCAGCATCAACATTTATCTTCTTCATTAAGCGAAATAAATCACCTTTACGGGAATAATGTTCATCTTTTTTCTTCACCCATTTGTCTCTCTTTACTGGCGAAATTAGGCTCACCCCAAACTAAGCAGCCCCAGATAAATGATCTTGTGAGCATGCTTTATACACATATGATTGATCATGTGGTGGATGTTTTACTTCCCCGCACTCAGGCCAATATAGAAACTCGCATGAAAGAGTTTCATCCTGAGGCCATCTATGAGGGGCAAGTGATTGACCCAGAGGCCCCTGCGGTTTGTGTGGATCTGGCCCGGGCCGGAACACTTCCTTCTCAAGTTTGTTACACCAAGCTTAATTATCTTCTCAATCCAGACAAGGTTCGCCAGGATCACTTTTATATAGCTCGCGTGAGTAATGAAAAAGGTGAAGTCACTGGAGTGAGTGTGGCAGGCTCTAAAATTGGTGGTGGTGTAGAAAATGCCGTTGTGCTTTTTCCAGACCCCATGGGCGCCACAGGTGGAACAATTGTTGAGGCCGTGAAGCATTATCAAAATCTTCCTGGAGGCAAGCCTCGGTTGATGGTGGCCATGCATTTAATTGTCACACCTGAGTATTTGGCGAAAGTGACAAAGTTATGCCCTGATCTCGTTATTTTTGCTCTTAGACTAGATCGTGGGCTTTCGGAAAAAAATATTTTAAATGAGATCCCAGGAACGCATTGGAATCTAGAAAAAGGTCTTAATTCAATTCAATATATTGTACCAGGCGCGGGTGGCCTAGGAGAAATCCTCAACAACTCATACTGCTAGGAGATCATATGGAAATGTATACCCCTGAAGCCCTTATTACCGAAGAAGAAATTTCTCTCAGGCTAGAAGCCTTAGGAAAGGCCATCACTAAAGATTATGATAATGAAGATTTGATTGTGATTTGTGTTCTGAAGGGAGCTTTTATTTTTTGTTCGGATCTGATCAAAAAAATAAATCGTCCTGTTTCTTTAGAATTTATTTCTCTTTCATCCTACGGTGATTCGACAAATAGTTCAGGCAACGTGAGACTCGAAATGGATATAACGGCCAATGTTGAAGGAAAAAATGTTCTCGTCGTCGAGGACATTGTTGATACAGGACTTACGATCAAAACCTTGATGGAGATGATCTCTGTGCGTAAACCAAAGAGTGTCAAACTTGCCTCATTACTTTTTAAGCCGGTGAAGCTTAAGCATAAAGTAACGATTGATTATCTTGGTTTTGAAATTGAAGATAAATTTGTGATTGGATATGGCCTAGACTATGCCGGCCGCTACCGTGAACTCCCATACATTGGAATTTTAAATGCAGGTAACTAATCAAGGAAGTGTTCGAGTTGATCTGGTTGGTGGAACTCTAGACATCGAGCCTATTAATCTTATTATCAAAAATGTTGTGACGTTGAATGTAGCAACAGGACTTAAGGCAACAGTCACTCTTTCTAAAATTGCTTTTGATGGAATTGAAATTCATTCAAAAGACTACAACAAGACCTATAAGTATGAGGCCAAAGATCTGACTGAAGATCGAGTCGTTTATTCAAAAGAATATGCTGAAATGTCTTTTGTGCTTCAGATCTTGAGGCTTTTTAATATTAACTCTGGTCTTAAATTAGAACTCTCATCTGGAGCACCGGCCGGTTCAGGTCTGGGTGGATCTTCGGCGATGGGAGTGACTCTGTATCGAGCGCTTTGTAATTTTACGGGCCATAATTATGACCGTCATAATGCTGTTCTCAAAGTTAAGGCGGTTGAAAGCCGAATCCTGAATCAAGGGATGGCCGGTTATCAAGATTATTTCCCGGCCCTGACGGGTGGTGTCCTCGCCGTTAAAGGGGTTGAAGGGGAAATCAAAGTTGAGCAGCTTTACTCGGATGAACTCAAACACATTTTAGAAACTCACCTGACTCTTATTTCTTCCGGCCAGTCTCGCGCTTCAGGCATCAATAATTGGGAAGTTTATAAAGGTTTTTTTGATAAGAAGCCTGAGGTGGTTGAAGGCTTAACACGGATTGCCCAAATTTCTCACGCCACTTATCTGGCCTTGAAAGAACGTAAATGGGACCAGATGCTAGAAAATATTGCCCAAGAGGGACTTGAGCGAGAGAAGTTATTTCCAGGGATTACGACTGAGAAAATTCGTCAATTTACCGCTGAATTAAAAAATGAAGGAAATGTGTTAGGATTAAAGATGTGCGGCGCCGGTGGGGGAGGCTGCTTTATCCTGGTTCACAAAGGACTTGATCCGAATCTGATCGAGACCAAAGTGAGGGCCCATGGGATGGAGATCCTTCCTTTCAAAGTGGAATCGCCTCTTTAAGAGGAACTATCTTGGGTAATAGACCAAAAAATGTGGCAGGAATGAGCCTTGGTGGGGGGAGAAGAGAGAATTTTTTCCTTTCACTTCTTGAGTATTATCCTGAAAAAAAACGCTGGTTTTTAAAATCACTCCATCAAGTGAAAGACGAAGAAATCCGTGACCGAGATGAGATCATCGCTTCTTGGGTTGAGCAATACGAACTAAGACAACTGATTGTGGATTTTCCGCTCTCACGTCCTCCTTGCGAAGAAGCCTGTTTAACCAATTGTACCGGAGCTCACGCTTGTCCTCGACGAGAAGTGATTGAGGTACGAGAAGAAATGCAAAAGCTTTTGGACGAAGATGCTGATGCTGAAAAAAGTAATCCTAAAAAATATGAGCAAGATCGAGTCGCCTCCCTTGAGGTTGATTATTCAAAAAATATCACCAAGAAAAATGCTGATGAGCACATGCTTTCTCGCTCCTTTAAGCGAAAGCTTCGCAAAGGTTTTGTGCCCTACTGGCACCGACCGATAGACTTTTGGGTTTGGAAAAACTATTACGACCAGCTCCTCGAAGTTTTCAAAATGTCCTATGACTCATTTGGAAATGTCTCGGTCATGCTTTTAGCACGATTAAAATATCTCGTTCGCCATTTGCCTCGAGATCTTCAAATGTATGAATCGAGCATTGAAATCTCGCTGATAGAACTTTACCGAGCAAAAATTATTTCAAAATCGACTTTGCTTCAACTTTTTGATCTGGAACTGGCCAGTGCGGCCCGAGAGATGATAGTTCAGCATATTGAACAACACATGGATATTTTTATCTATGAGAATGATCTTGAGACGATCATTAAAAATGAGCAGGCCTTTGATTCTTTTGTCCTCTCAGTGGTTGGCCAAAGAATGCTCATGAATGGGCTGAGAGAAATCCCTGAATGGGGAACTTCAGACGGAGCAAATTTTATTGTCCCTTCTTTTTTGGCACAAGGGTAGTTTCTTCTTTTAAAAGCTTAATTCCTAGGAAGAGATAAATGTACATCGGAATGGTGGCGAGATTAAAAATAAGCCAACCAGTGCTGATATGTTTATCTAGAACCAATGAAACTGACAGCAGTCCTGCGGTTAGGGAATAAAATGAGACATAAGAGTAGGCCCATAATTTTTTTCTTAAATAGAAAAAATAAAAGAATAAATTATTAACAAGAATAAGACCGAGCATAAAATCAATGCTCTTATTCATAAGTCCATGAACTTCGGCCAGAGTTTCGGCCGAAAGGTCGCTGGCCTGAAGCTTGGCCTGCTCGATAGATATTTGAACCAATTTCTCACTGAAGCCATTTTGAGTCAGGGACATTCGAAATGAATAACCTGTCAGAAGGTCTAAAATAAGAAGTGAAAAAACCGTCATCAAGACAAAACGGCGAGGACCAATTTTGAGGAAGTGCTGTCGTAATTTCTCTTTCATCCCTTGATGGTATCTCAATTCAGAGTGGAAGGGAATTCTCATATTGACCTCAGGCCCAAACAGCGGAATAGTTTATGTATGGAAGAGTATTTACGACAGGCCCAAATCTTTCAAAAACGCTTAAGTATTAATCCCCTCCCACGCAAAGAGGCGAGATATTTATTTTTTCGTATGGTGGGCCCGATTATGCAGGCCAAGCTTCAGCGTTTTGTGGACCTCACAAAAGTTCCCACGACCTTTATCCATGGTAATCCCCATGTGGATAACTACGTTCGAACCGGGCATGGATCGGCGATGATGGATTTTGATCGCTCCCGAATGGGGCCTTATTGTTGGGACATCATCCGTTTTTTAAGTTCTCTCTCTCTACGGCAAGAAGATAATGATGAATTTTTAGACCATCGGGTGGTGGAGCATTTTATCGATGCTTACTTTATCCACTTTCTTTATCCAGATATTCCCCATAAGCAACTCAAAATGCTTAAAGAGGCGACACCTGAGCGATGGCAGATCAACACCAGAGAGTATTTGCGGGCCAATAAAAAATGGGCCAGAAAAATGCGGGCCTTCAGAGTTAATTCCCGAAGTGAAGCGGTGACTGAGCTTCTTACCAAATTTCTTGAATCAAGAAATGAGCTGCAGTTGATGAATGAGTTTTATGTGGATGAAGCAGGGCTGACTCCTGGCAGTCTTGGTAAAAAACATTACATCCTGTCTCTTCTTCCTAAAAATCCAGATTCTCATAAAGACGCTATCCTTTTAGATATTAAAGAAGTTTATGAAGAGAAAAATAATCGCTTTTTTTATTCTCCTTTTGAGCATCATGGTCTGCGCATGATTGAGGCTAGTAAAATTTTTGCCGATGGGATGGAGGAGCGGCTAGGGTTTTGCACCTTTCATCATAAGCAATACTGGGGAAGACAAATTCCTTCTTTTGCTGTGAAAGTGAAAAAGTTTTTAGATAAAGATGAGTTATGTGATTTTGCCACCTCCGTGGGCTCTGAATTAGGTAAAGGTCATCGCAAAGGTCTCAAAGACCCAAAGACAGCTGAACTGATTGAAAAAGATTTTCAGTTGAATTTCGATCGTTATTTAAAAATTGCAAAATTATTCACTTTCGAAATTGATTTAGCTTTTGAGGCCATGAGACGAAAGAATCAACTCTACCAGGATTATAAAGGCTGGTAATGGAGTCTATCCTCCTTTTCATTTTAGTCACACTTGGCTCTTTTATATCAAGTTTAACTGGACTTGCTGGTGGCACACTTATTCTAGCGGGCCTTCTCCTGTTTTTTTCACCCTCGATAGCTCTGCCTTTACATAGCTTCACTCAACTTTCATCAAACGCTTTGAGGTCAGGACTTTTTTTCAAACACGTGGATTGGAAAACTGTCTTCTTTTATTTTCTTTTGATGATTCCGGCCACATGGTTAGGGGCCACTCTCTTTCATCTCATTAATCCAAGTTGGCTTAAAATTTTAGTGGGATTACTCATTCTCATCTCACTCGTTCCTTGGAAAATAAAAACTCAGACGATTCCAAGTTCCTGGATCTTTTTTTGCTTAGGGGGAATTTCTGGTTTTTTAAGTGTCTTTGTGGGGGCCGTTGGCCCACTGGTGACACCATTTTTTAATCGCCTGAATCTTTCTCGGCAAGGCATGCTTTCTACTAAAAGTGCCGGCCAGGCCCTGCTTCAGCTTTCAAAAATTTTTGCTTTTTGGGGAGCAGCCGACGTCAATTTTGATCTCTTGAAAGAAAATATTCTCTTACTTGTTTTAGCAACACTCTTGGGAGTCGCTCTCTCAATACCCATTTCAAGAAAGATCTCTGATCAGAGATTTAATCTCATGGTGAATACACTCTTAGTGATGATCTCACTTAAAGTTTTAGCTGAGGGAATTTTAGAATTATTAAAATAAGATCAATCTTATTGCATCAAAAGACGCTTCTCTGGGTATTCCCAAAGATACTGGCCATCTTCGGCCGGAATGCGAACTTTGCATAGGGAAACAGGGATGGCCCCAAGTCTTCTAATTTTATCTGACCATGCTCCAAGTGTGACATTGATTTTATCTTGAATGAGGATCGCTTTTTCTGAGTTATTCTTGCAAAACCCTAATTGAGAATTAAGAGTATTAAGTTCTCTTTTCGTTTTTGAAGAAATAAGCATAAGAAGGGGCACAAGTTCTTGGGCCTCTTCTGTGGTGAAGACCTTGGTCTTGTTAAGTGGATAGATGGTGCGGACATTGTCTAAAGTCGTTTCCATTATTCGTACTGCCCTTGTCTGATTTTGCGTTCGACGTCTCTTTTAGCCGATGTGTCACGCTTATCAAAGAGTTTTTTGCCTTTAGCTAACGCAATTTCACATTTTACAAGGGAGTCTTTGAAATAAAGGGCCAGAGGAATCAGGGTCATCCCCTTGATCGCCATTTTTTTCTCAATTTGATGGATTTCTTCACGTTTTAACAAGAGCTTACGCTTTCTTGTTTCTGGGTGGTTATTAATATTCCCAAAATCATAGTGAGGGATTGTGGCATTTTGAAGCCAGGCCTCTCCTTGATTATCGATCACAATAAAGGCTTCGTTAATGATGGCCTTACCTAATCTCAAGGATTTAACTTCGGTGCCCTGCAGCACCATTCCACACTCATACTTATCTTCAATAAAGTAGTCGTGTCCGGCCCTTTGATTTTTACAAACGATTTTAACACCCATCAATACTTCCAGTTGAGACCCATGCTCAGGACATGGATGATACCACCAACCTTGTAACCTGGCGAACCGATCTTTTGTTCAGTCGGGTCATCGTCTTCACGGTTAGGTGTTTTTGTGACGCTGTGATGATCAAGCCAGTGGGTTTGATAAGCGAGATCAAAAGTGAGGATCTTTTGATAAAAATTAAAAAGATGGGCAACTCCCAAAGAGGTGACGTGTTTGCTGACATCAATAGAGTTTCCAGCATTTTTTAAATTCGATGGATCAAAGGGTGTGGGCCTATAAAAGTATCCCGTTTTAAGCACCCATTTTTCATTCATGGAGTGCTCGTAACCAATTTTCGGAATAAAAATATTTCTGGTTTTAATATTTTCAAAATCTCCCGAGCCATTGATCGTTCCCCCGAGTTTTTTAATTTTTAAAATAGAGCTTTCATACTGATCCCACCGCTGAAACTCTAAAGAAAAATAAAAGCTATTCTCCGGCAGATGCACCTGATGACCAAGTCTCATGGTCATGGGGTCATAGTAAAGCAGTGAGCTCAGATCAAAATCAAATTGTCCTACTTGCGCTCCGGCAACTTCAGTTTCACCAGTAGCATGATTATAAAGCTTTGATTTCATCTCCTGATGAAAAGAAAAATAGCTCGTGTGCTGATCACTTTTGCGGGCCACAGAAAAAGTAGCACCTAGAGAGGGTTTGGCATTAAAGCTGAGTTTTGAAAGGCTGGGGCTATTGGGAGATGTGCGAGTAATAAAATACGCCTCACCATTTGACTGAAAACCTGTCTGAGCTCCTAGTGAGTAACTCCATTGACCAAAACTTTGGGCCCCACTCACCATCATCACAGGCCGCATAAAGCGACCCTGATACATCACGTACCTTGGAAGATAGGGATCACCCGTATCGGCTTCCATGATTCGGTCAAAGGGAGCATAGACCGAGAGATTAAGCTTTGGGCCAGTGGCGGCAAAAAGCGGAGTCGAAAGATGGGCCCCAAACAACATAGAGGGTGTCGCATTGACTTTGACGTCACCAGTTTCGTTGGTTCCAACTGTATTTGTTTCGTTTTTAATCAGGACATTGTTGATGTCTTTAAACTGAGTGGCGATATAAAAGACATCAAAACTAAATTGAGTTGTTTCAGAAAATCCCTGAAGAGCGGGAGCTGAGAAATTATTCGCAGCAGATTCTTTTTGAGCTTGCTGGCCAATGCCTATGCTTGCAGCAGACTGCCCAAAGAGTTCCGGCACGGAAGCCTCAGCTTGATAAAAACTAAAAAGAATAATGAGCAGCAGTTTCATAAAGTTTTAACACCTGCTCAAAACTGAGGGCCTCTGAGCGAATTTCTGGATTTAAAGGAAGTGCGGCCAGAACCTGAGTGGTTTTTTCTACTCCCCATTCTTTGCGGAGAATTCCCCCAAGTTGCTTGCGTCGATTCCCAAAGATGAGTCTTAAGAATGCTTCAAAATGATCCAGTTTATCAAAGGAGATAAGAGGATTTATCTTTCGACAAAAGTGGAGCACTTGAGAATCTACCTTTGGGGGAGGAACAAAGGCTCCTGGAGGAGCATAGACCACGTGTTTAAGCTCAAATTGAGTTTTCATCAGCACATGCAAAGAACCCATGGAATTTCTCAATTCCTTAGGTAGGATTTTTTCTGCCACTTCTTTTTGATACATTAAAGTCATGTGCTTAATCTGAGGGATGCGCATGAAGTTTAAAGTCAGCGGCACACTCACGTTGTAAGGTAAATTTGAAACGAGCCAAATAGATTTAAACTGATGCTTTTCTAAAAAATCGGGCCAGTTAAATTCTAAAGCATCCTGCCTAAAAATATGATCAGCTCCAACGACGGGAGATAAAAGTTCAACAAAGCGCTCATCCATCTCAATCACGAAAATGGGTTTTCCATAACTGGCCAGATGGGGAGTCAGCACCGCCGGGCCCGGCCCCACTTCAACGATGGCATCACAATCTTCAGGAATAGGAGAAGTGATTTTACTAATCACAGTGGGACTATTGAGAAAGTGTTGACCAAAACTTTTATTCGCAACAGGAAATTTGCCCATTACTTTTTCTCCACGTAGCGCGCCTGAGCTTCAAGCTCAAGACAGCCGGGAAAGCTCAGTTCTCGCTCTGGAACAAGTGAGGCCCAGTGAGCAATCATGGCCGCATTATCAGTACAGTAAGCGGGTTTTACAAAATGCACATTTTTAAAATGCTTTTGCATCACACTTCTCAGGCGTGAGTTGCAGGCGACTCCGCCACCTAGAACAATCGGAGTATTAAAAGTTTTGAGATTTTGCTGAAGAACTTTTTCAATCACTTCTTCGGTTTTTATTCTTAAACTTTGAACAATCGCCTCTTGATAACTGGCACAGAGGTGGGGAAGTTCGGTTTTTATTTCTTCTGGAGTCATTTTTTCTAGTTTCACTCTAAGCGCCGTTTTTAAACCTGAGAAACTCATCTTGCCCGGACGATCTCTTAGGTAGCTGATAGGAAATTGAAATTTTTTGGCGTCCCCAGAGGCCGCAAGTTCATCAATAATTTTTCCGGCCGGGTATCCCACGCCAAGAATTTTACCACCCTTATCAAAAGCTTCTCCGGCAGCATCATCCAGTGTCGTTCCTAGAACTTCCATTTCAGTAGCAGCTTTCACCCAGAAAAAAACGGAGTGCCCACCACTCACAAGAAGGCCTAAGTAGGGATAAGCTATTTTTTCCGTGAGATGAATGGCTTCAAGGTGAGCAAAAAGATGATTTACTGGAATGATAGGGAGGTGGTGAACCAAGGCAAAAGTTTTGGCCAGATTAATTCCCGTCAAAAGTGAACCAACAAGTCCTGGATGAGTGGTCACCGCTACATGAGTCACTTCTTCTGCTTTGAGTGAAGCTTCTTTGAATGAAATTTCTAAGAGCGGAGGAATGGCCTTTAAGTGACTGCGGGCCGCGAGCTCCGGTACGACTCCTCCCCATTTCTGAAGCAGGAAATCCTGGTTGTAACTATTAAGAGAAAGAATCCTTGAACCTTCTTGAGTCTTTTCAAATAGACACACAGAAGTGTCATCACAGCTGGTTTCAATGCCTAAAATAATTTGTCGAGAATTGGACTTCAAGGGACCTACAGTTCTTTTTTGGCCTCTTTGGCTTCCGTGGTTCCTGGATAATCTTCAATAACTTTTTTGAAGGCTTCTTTGGCTTCATCTTTTTTATTCATCTTTTCAAGATTTCGCCCAATAAAAAGTAGGCACGTTGGTGCCAGTGAAGCCTTCGGGAAACGAGCATAAATCTTACTAAAGTAGACCATAGATTTTTCATGATTTTTGGTAAAGTACTCAACCTTACCTAGACCAAAAAGAACTTTATTTTTTTCACCAGGAGTCAGGTCAGAGTGATCAATAAGGGGTTCAAGTTCAGCTCGAGCATCAGCAAAAGCATCCTTTTTGATGAGCTCAAGGGCATGATTCAGTTCAGTTTTTGCGCTTTTTTTTTGAGACTTAGTTGAACCTGAAGCTTGAGAGCTTAGGGAACTTGTGACTTTTTCAATAAAAGCACGCTGCTCTTTGAGTTCAGTTTGGATCTGATTTAATTGAGTTGAACTTGTCTCTTGTTGAGCTTTAAGCATCGTCACAGACTCATTCATTTTTGTGAGGGTCTCAGGATTCATTTGACCATTTTTATGCTCAAGTTCTTCCAGGCGACCATTGAGTTTATTAATTTGATTTTTAAGTTCTTTAAGATCATCGACCATATCGGCGACTAGACCTTGAGAGTCTTTCATTTGTTCACTCATCGTCTCGATGCGTTTTTCTCTCTCTACTTGTTCGGCCGTTTTGATACATGAAAATGTGAGGGTAAGCATTGAAAATAAAATTAAGAATTTCATCGTCCTTATCACCTTTTTGAATGAGATAAGGTCATCATAACTTAAAGATCACAGAGTGGGCAGGATTTTTCTACTCTGCATTTCCTTCAAGAGCTTTTTTTCTTACGGCGGAGTATTCAGCTTGTTCAGAAAATTTTTTGGAAAGGAGGGCGAATTCTTTGGCCTTGTTAAAGTACTTGCGGCGGTAAGCGGATTTTGCTTTGAGGTAGTAGTCTTCTGCTTTTCTAAAAAGGCTTGAGGCATGAACATCGGCCCCAGATTCTTTGGCTGCCATAAATGCAGCCTGAGCATAACTCATTTCAATTTTGGGGCGTGTGGTTGTTAGTCCACACGCCGATATAAAGATACAAAGAAGGAGAGTAAACTTCATCAGGCCTTATTTAGCTGTAACAACGAAATTTCCGCGACGGTTTTTTGACCATGCAGACTCATCGTGACCTTCAGAAACTGGACGCTCATTTCCGTAAGAAATAGTTGAGATTCTTTTTGCTTCAACACCTAAAGCAACAAGGTACTCACGAACAGCTTTTGCACGACGCTCACCAAGAGCAAGGTTATATTGACGTCCACCGCGCTCATCACAGTGACCTTCAACTTGGATATCAACTTTTGTATTTGATTTAAGGAAATCAGCATTTGATTTCATTGTGCTTTTTGCAGCTGAATCTAGGTTTGAAGAGTCAAAACCAAAGAATACAGTTTGAAGACCGCCGGCCTTATTAGAATCAGAATCACCATTTAGTTCAAGAGTCATACCAGCATTAGAGCCGTCTGCTCCATTAGCACCATCTTGAGCATTCTTTGGTCTGTTAGAAGAACAACCTACTGCAAGAAAGGCAACCATAAGAGTTGTGAAAAAAGCACGTGTGAACATGGAACTTCTCCTTTTGAAGTAATAACTAAAAACAATTAAGTTTAATTTGGCCATTATGCCTTCAGCGCACCGCTTTTTGAAGAGAAAACTGATCAACCGACTATGTTTTTAAGACTTTTTAGTGTCATGGGTTTGACGACAAAAAATAGAAATGTCACGGCCCTGACGGTTTTATTTATATAGCAGCGCATCAAGTCTATGAATTGTTTTTCACTTCTGAAATCTTGATGTTGGCACAAGGTTTGCTGTATATTTACTCGTGTGTGTGTTGGAGTTAAAAATAGGATTTTTTTAACTTCTCCTTGTGTCTCTCGTAAAAAAAGCCCATCTGCAGGATGGGCTTTTTTTTTGCCTTGAATCATCAATCACAAAAAATTAAAGAGTTTGGTAAAGAAAAGAGCTCAGCACTCGCATACTCAGCATAGAAACTGAATCATAGACGGGATTGAGTTCATAAATTCCCATCACTGGAGAGTGATGAAGCTTAAGTTCAGAGTATTTTTTCCAGATCATTTTTAACTCATTCAGACTCAGTCCTTGAGGATTCACCGCACTCACTCCCGGCACTTCTTGACCGGCCAAAGCATCAGCATCGAGACTGAAAACAACGGCCGTCTGCTCTGATACCTCATGCTGAATTTCTTTAAAAAGATTTTGCAAGATCACTTCATTCAGATCATCTCTCCAAATTATTTTCATGGATCCATGAGTCAATGGAGCGAGAGTGGAGCTTGAGTTGGCAAAAGCATGAAGACCAATTTGATAGAGCTTGAACTCCGTTTTATTGAGCGAATCAAAAAGACGAAAAGGATTTCCGGAGTGAGCTTCTAGGTCACATCTCGTATCCGCATGGGCATCAATATTAATGACAATAATTTTTTTATACATTTCGGCCAGGGCCTCAAGCAGGGGATAGACATGGTCATGACCACCGCCAAGATGGCAAACTCGGGCCGAAGGGTGAGACTTGAGCGACTTGAGAATTTTTTCACTTTCTTGGATCTGGGCGCTTCCAAAATCTTCTCGCTCAAGCTTTTCATTGGCGACTTCATGCTCAACAATTTGTTGATGAGTCCAATTTTTATTTAAGTTCAGTTTTTTAAAGGAAGACAAGAGTGACTGAGGGCCAAGCCGTGCTCCATTGCGTCCACCATTGCGCTCAACGCCTACATCGGTGGAGCTTTTGAGAAAAAGAAAACTCACTTTTGAGTCTTGAGGATGGCCAAAAAGACTTCCTAATGATTCATCAAAGCGTTTTTGTGATTGAGAGATGGTTGGGTTCGTCATAAAATAATTAAAATTTCTCTAGGTTTATTCATGACGTTGTCAAATTTTGACTGGACTGACAAGGCTTCTGTGCGCTGGTTTATCCTTTTGCCCACCGGGCATGAGGGTCCTTATTCACTTAGTGCTTTGATTCAAAACAAAACATCCCCAGATCTTAAGATTTGGACCGAGGGTCTATCGGATTCGATCACCCTTAAAGAGGCCGTTGCTAAATCCTTCGGATCTGCCCCCGCTGAATTTATTTCGGATGATGATCTTCCACCACCCTTGCCTCCACTCCCTATCGATGAAGAGGAGATTGAAAAGGAGATCCCGAGAGACAACACTAAAAAAGAAGAGACCCCAGAAGCTTCTTCAAAGCAGCGAATTCTTTTTTTTAGCTTCATTGCTCTGGTGGTTCTTTTTTGGGGGGCCAGAGAATGGATGCAGGGGCTTGAGACATTTCAGTTGAAGAGAGTGCAAGGAATGTCGACTGAGCTTCACCGCCGCATAACTCAGGATTTTAAATTTGAGGGCTGGAAGAAGAAACTTTTTTTTAAAGAATACACTCCGTCTGATACGTCAGCGATTTGGCTTGTGACCTCTGGCTTTCAGGCCTGTGAAGTTGAGGCGAGTTTTCAGTCTCTTGAAGGAAAACTTCTCACCATGGAAGATCAAGAAGTCAGCTTTAAAACTAAAGGTCAGCTGCACCGTCACCTCGTAGAGTTTTCTCGCTTTGAATTTTTAAAAGGGACGAAGATTATTCCAGGTCTTTATGAAATGGATCTCAAGGCCATAAATTGTGAATGGGATTCATTCACGGCCAAACTCGGGAACTCATTTCAGAACCCAGAGGCGAGCTATGCTACTCGCATGAAAGTGGTGCTTTTCCACAAAGGGGCCACCGAGTTTAATCAAGTCTTAGATAAACTCATTCAGAAAAAACAAGAAGTGCTAGAGAAAAAGAAAAATGAAGAGGAACTTTTTTGGCAGGACCTCCAGCAAAAGCTCCAAACCCTGGTCGCCATCTCGATTCAAATCGAGCAGCTTTTGATTGATTTTTCCCAAATGCCAGTGCCTCAGTTTTCTCAAAATTTAAAACGGATGGTGGAGAAATACACTCGCAATTATGGACATTTTCTCACCGAATTTGTGAAGGCGAATGAAAAATATTTTCAAGACCTTGAAAAATCAGGTCTCAAAGATATGAGTCATAAGCGTGGGTATGAAGCCCTGGTGAGAACGGCGACGAAAAATATTGGTCATGAGAGCATGACGTTGATTGAGGAGCTTCAAAAAGTTAAAAAACCAACCCCTGAACTCATGCGAGAAACTAGTAAAAAAGTGAAAAAGAAATTTCAAGCTCTCAAAGAGGGACTCAATAAGCGTCTTATCCAGCTGACTGAGGATCGGGCAGTTCAGAAAACCTGAATGACCTTTTGATCATTTGCCTTAAATTTTTGATCAACTTCAAGTCCGTGTTTGCCAGGCTTAAGATTGGCACCCCAGGATTCCATATCATGCTCAAAAATCATGGTTTTATTCTTAGCATGAATGAACTCATAAAAGGCTGACTTATCTAAAGTGGTTTGCCCAGGTGAAATGTCATACCCCATCACCCATGGGATCGGCACATGGTGGGCGGTGGGAACAAGATCGGCCATGTAGATAAACTTTTCATCATAAGCGTGAACAAGATGGGGAGTGTGCCCATAAGAGCATTTAAAATAAATTTTATCTTCACCATCAGAGAGGATTTCACCCTCTTTGCCCTCGAGCCAATGAACAAGTCCCTTCTTATCTGCTTCTTCGATGAGAGGTTTAAAATACTGCTCATGAAAAGAGCCAGCATCGCGCATGGTTGGTTTGAGAGCGTAGGCATAGTGGTCTCGATGCACATGGAGAGTGGCCTTGGGAAAAAGGGCCGTGTGCTGAGTTTCTCCACCGAGTCCACCCACATGATCAAAGTGCAAATGAGAGATGATAAGATCCGTGATGTCTGAGGCCTTGAGTTGAAGCTTCGTTTCAAGCAGCTCCACCAAAGGATTTTTTTGGCCCACAATGCCAAAACGTTCATCAAATTTGTCGCCGTGATAATCCCCAATCCCTGTATCAATTAAAATGTTGCGATGAGGCGTTTGAATCAGCATCACTCTTAAACTTAGCTGAATTCTATTTAGTTCATCCGCAGGAATCGCTTTGGACCAGAGAGGCTTGGGGATAATGCCGAACATGGCACCGCCATCAAGTTTAAAAACTGCCGGATGAAGCACATAATATTTTTTCATAACACCTCGCGCCTCTATGATGCTCTTAGAGTCTTTAGTTTTTCAAGACCTTTTGATTGATAGGGGATGCAAAATGACTATAATGTCCCACATATCTTTTTATGATGGTTTTTATTAAGGAGAGCCTATGAACGTTCATGAGTACCAGGCCAAAGACCTAATGCGCCAATTTGGCATTAGTGTTTTGAAAGGCGGTGTGGCCTCAACTCCGGCGGAAGCTGTGGAAGTGGCAAAGAAACTTGAAACAAAAGTGTGGGTTGTGAAGGCCCAGATTCATGCTGGTGGACGTGGTAAAGGCGGCGGCGTGAAGCTTGCGAAGTCTATTGAGGAAGTGGAAAAACTTTCGAAAGAAATTTTAGGCATGCAACTTGTAACTCATCAAACTGGGCCTGAAGGCAAAAAGGTTTTGAAAGTTTTGATTGAGCAAGGCTGTGACATCGATCATGAGTACTATTGTGGTATCGTTCTTGATCGCTCAGTGGGAAAACTCGCTTTCATGGTTTCAACTGAAGGTGGAATGGACATTGAGAAAGTTGCTCATGATACTCCAGAAAAAATTATTAAAGCTCATATTTGTCCAGCCACTGGTTTTACTCCAGCGGTAGGAAGAAAATTAGGTTTTGCCCTTGGCCTTAAAGGTGAAACTCTGAATAAGGCGATTAAGTTTTTTGAAGGTCTTTATAATCTTTATGTTTCTAAAGACTGCTCGATTGCAGAAATTAACCCGCTCGTCACAACGAAGCAGGGTGATGTTCTTGCGCTTGATGGAAAACTTAACTTTGATGATAACGCTCTTTTTAGACATCCTGAAATTGAAGCGATGAGAGATATCACTGAAGAGTCAGCTCAAGAACTTGAAGCTGGTAAGTATGGTCTTTCTTATATTTCTTTAGATGGAAATATCGGCTGTCTTGTGAATGGTGCGGGTCTAGCGATGGGAACACTCGACATTCTTAAGCTTCACGGTGGAGCTCCCGCTAACTTCCTTGATGTAGGGGGTGGGGCGACGAAAGAAACTGTTCAGAAAGCTTTCTCTATTATTCTTCAAGACTCAAACGTAAAAGCGATTCTGGTGAATATCTTTGGTGGAATCATGAAGTGTGACATCATCGCCAATGGTGTGGTGGACGCGGCTAAGGAAATGGGACTGACAGTTCCTCTCGTGGTTCGTCTGGAAGGAACAAACGTTGCTCTTGGTAAAAAAATCCTAAGTGAATCTGGACTTAAGATTACTGCCGCTAATGATCTTGCTGATGCTGCTCAAAAAGCCGTCGCTGCCGCTAAAGGAGCTAAGTAATATGGCCATTTTAATTAATAGAAATACAAAACTCATCACGATCGGTTTAACTGGTAAACAAGGTACTTTCCACACGCTTCAGTCCCGTGATTACGGTACGAACGTTGTAGGTGGTGTGACTCCTGGTAAAGGCGGCACCATTCATGAAGGGATTCCTGTTTTCAATACAACTTATGAAGCTGTTCAAGAAACTGGTGCTAACGCCGCTATGGTTTTTGTTCCACCGGCTTTTGCAGCGGACTCAATCCTTGAGTGTATCGACGCTGAAATTCCTCTTATTATCGCCATCACGGAAGGAATTCCTGTGGGCGATATGATTAAGGTGAAATCAGCTCTCCAAGGCTCTAAATCACGCCTTATTGGCCCGAACTGTCCGGGTGTTATCACTCCTGGAGAGTGTAAAATTGGAATCATGCCAGGCCATATCCATATGCCAGGAAGTGTGGGAGTGATTTCACGTTCTGGTACTCTTACTTACGAAGCTGTTTTCCAACTGACTCAACGTGAGATTGGTCAATCAACATGCGTGGGTATCGGTGGAGATCCAGTGAATGGAACAAACTTCATCGACGTGCTTGAGATGTTTGAAAAAGATCCAGACACTAAAGCTGTCATCATGATTGGTGAAATCGGTGGAACGGCGGAAACAGAGGCTGCTCGTTGGATTAAAAAGCATATGACAAAGCCAGTAGTGAGCTTTATTGCGGGTGCCGCAGCTCCTAAGGGGAAGCGTATGGGTCACGCAGGAGCGATCATTTCTGGAGCTGACGATTCAGCCGAAGCAAAGTTCAGAATTCTTCAAGAATGTGGCGTAACGATTGCTCGTTCACCAGCTGAGCTTGGACAAAAAGTCGCAGAAGTATTAAAGAAGTAACAACAAGATAAAACTAAAGCTTATATAAGGAGCATTTATGGCCATCGAAAAAACATTTTCAATCATTAAACCGAACTCAACTCTTGATAACAATATGGGAAACATCATTGCTCATTTTGAAAAAAATGGTCTTCGTCTTTCTGCTGCTAAGTTCGCAAAACTTTCAAAAGAGAAAGCTGAAGGCTTCTATATTGAGCACAAAGAGCGTCCTTTTTTCGGTGAACTCGTCAATTTTATGACATCTGGCCCAGTTATGTTGATGGTTCTTGAAGGCGAAAATGCCGTTGCAAAAAATCGTGAACTCATGGGGGCAACAAATCCTGCGAACGCTGCTGAAGGCACAATCAGAAAAATGTATGCAAAATCTGTGGGCGAAAATTCTGTTCACGGTTCTGATTCTCCAGCTGCTGCTGAGAGGGAAATTGCTTATTTTTTCGAAAGAAATGAAGTGATCAATCGTTTTTAATTTAGAAAAAATCAAATAAATTTTTCTTAGGCCTCACTTCATGTGAGGCCTTTTTTTTTACCTTTGCCCCGACACAATTTAATTTTGTTAAAAATTTTTGCTTGGACTTTTTAGAAATCTATTTTTAGACTTATCTTATTAGTACTAGTTTTATAAACCGCTTTCTCTCGCGAGAAAGCAAAATTCTACAAAGGATGTATATGAAAAAGTTTATCGTACTAGCAGTTGCTGCTCTTTCAATGAACGCTTTCGCAAGCAAGCACATGGTTTCTCTTTATGGTTATGAAGGTGGAAACACTACAGATCGTTCTCTAGATTTCACGAATTCTACTGGTGACAATTCAAGCAATGAGAACATTGAAACTCGTAATATTGCTTTGAACTATGCTTATGAAGTTGTATCTGGAATTCAGGTCGGTGCAGTTTATAAATCATTTAACGAGAAGACCGATGGTGATTTAGCAGTTGCTGGCGATAAGACTACGACTATGGGTCTTGGTGTAATCTATAACTTCGCTGGTCAGCTTAATGATACAAACTATGCAGCACTTACTTATACAACTGTAAATGCTGAAGAGTCTGATGTTGGTCCTGGTAATGATGGTTCTAAAACAAATGTTTGGAGTGTTGATTTTGGTCACCGTTTCAGCCTTGGAACTGTTTGGGGTATGAACTTTAATTATTCTCCATCTGCTTCTCTTCAGTTCGCTAAGACTTCATACGATGCTTCTGGCTCTGACGATACTGCAACAACTTCAGTTACTGTTAACTTCGTTAAGTTCGACGTTCTTTTCTAATCTCGACTTAGTCGTTTAGAATACGAAGCCCCGCTTTTGCGGGGCTTTTTTTTTGCCTAAAAATGAAAATAATTTTTCAGGAATTTAAGATAAGAATAATTTTTTAACTCACTCCTCTCCCTGCCTTTTCTTAAGCTTAATTTCAACTGAGCCTTTTTCTTTGGTCTAAGACTTTGACGATTATTTTTTTTAGAGTTCTTCCAAATGATCTTGTTTCAAGATCAGAGACAAGGGGAGCTTATGAAAAAAATCTTAGTCTGGTTTCTGGCAACGTTGAGTTTTTCGGCCCTGGCCGATTATCACCACGATCATCGTTATACAAAATGGCAAAGGATGGAGATGGAGCGCATGCCGGCGGCGATGGAAGGTGTGCGGAACATGTTTGAGTTTAATGTGGATTCGGCCTTAAGAGGGGCGTTCGCTTTTGATAATTCCAAGGTCAAAGGTGAAGATGCGAAGAATGATGCTCGCAGTGATCTCTCGCTAAACTATGCATACGGAATTGCTCGGCTCTTTCAGTTGGGGGCGCGGGTGAATTATTTTAGTGGGAAGAGTGGGGCCAATGATTATGAAAACTTTGATTTCTCAGTAGGGGGGATCTTTAATAGTGAAGAGGACTTTTCTCGCTCCACTTATGTCTCACTTTATTTAGGGGCCGGATGGGCCGAAGAGTTTGGGCCTAACACCAGGGATGAGCTGCAGTTTGCGACCCTGGCCGTGGGGAAGCGGATTCCGCTAGAGGTCCTGGGGATAAAGCACTTGAGCTATTCGCCTGAAGTGGCGCTCAAAAATG
>CANEVK010000009.1 GCA_947442115.1 Bacteriovoracaceae bacterium
AAGCGTCGGCTATTGATGAGAATCTCAAAGTGCTCATGACTGGCGCCAAAGGACTGCATAATAGAAATCGCGAGCTGGATGATTTCCAGATCCCCTAAATTTTCCGGGGCCCCAAAGATATCTGCATTGTACTGCCAAAATTCTCTGAGTCTTCCCTTTTGAGGTTTTTCATATCTCATCAGATTAGGAATTGCGTACCATCTAAGTGGTTTAGAAACTTCGCGGTGAATTTGGGCCACCATTCTTGCCACTGTAGGAGTCATCTCGGGACGAATCGCCACTTCACGTCCCCCTCGATCCACAAAATTGTAAACTTGATCATTAATCAGTTCTTCACCAGATTTTGCCCGATAAAGATCAAGTTCCTCGAGCAGAGGTCCATCGTAGGGTTCATAGGCAAAGAGCTCAGAGACTTGAGACATCTTAGAGAAAATATAATTGCGTAAGCGCATTTGCTCTGGAAAAAAATCCCTCGTTCCACGGTAAGGGGTTTTTGCGAGTGCCATAGGGGTCCTTTGGATGGGAAAATAGCAGGGATGAGTATACAGAAAAGGGCCCTAAAAAGGTACTTTTAAGCTTGTTTTTTGAATTGCGTCAAAAGGCTATTTGATCTTTTTTTGCAGTTCTTCAGAAATATCATCACTTAAAGTGCTCATGTCCAAAGGTGTGACCTGCTCCATTTGCTTTGTCGCCTCACTTTTTTCACGCTTCGACTGCTCAGAAAGTGTTGGAGGGAGAGAATCGTTTTGCATGCTCTTGATTTCTTCAGGTTTTAAGTCGAGCAACTTTTGAGGAATATTGATAAGAACAGTTTTTTCCTTGGCCGATGCACTCGAGGCGTAACGCTTAAAGAGTAAGGACCTGTCATTGATTCTTTCTAGTAAGCTCCAGCCGACTTCTTTGGAGAGTTTATTAAAGGCAGCGGCTTCAAGGCTGTCCATTTTATCAACCCAAGGAAAGAGGTAGTTGAGATATTTTTGAAAACGAAGGGCATCAGTTCTTTTTTGGCCATCAAAATTTCCAGGATTAAAACTGCTGTTCGTGATGAGACCCATCTTCTTACGATGATGGAGTTCAGCGATAACTGATTGCCAGATCCATTTTGAAAAACTATTCAGAAACCCTTGCTTCGCTTTGAAATCCTCTTCTAGCCTTGTCAGGAGTAAGAGATTCATGTCAAACTGGCGAACTTTAGAGAATTTATACTCCATTGTTCCCTTAATAAGCTCTGTCTTCATCAGCAAATAAATATGCTCTTTGTTTAAGGAACCAAGATTTTCGTTGATATCTTTACAAAGGCCAATGATTCGAATTTTTTCACTCGGTGTTTTAATTTCAAGCTTCATTGAATCAAACAAAAGATTAAACTCAAAAGGGACTTTCTCGCTGATGGTGGTTAAATCCTTATCAAAGGCCCAAGTCTGTGGGATAAGGCTGATGAATAAAAAAAGTATTCTAAAGTTCAAGGGGGAGCTCCTCTTCTTTAGTTGCAGGTGCTTTTAAACGATCATCAGTAAGGTTTGCTCCTCCCTCAATGACAAAAAATTCCCCTCGATATGGGATAAGAACTCTTCCGTCCATAGCAATAATTTGATTTACAGTCCCTAACTCAGAAACTGTTTGGAGCTGAGTCGTTTTCAGATCGAGCTTCACTGCTTCAGTTTGCTTGAAATTAATTTTCCTCAGCTGAGTGAGTGTTTTGATAAAATAAATATGATTCTCTAAGCACACCATGTGACCAAGGTCTGAGTCTGTTGAACTGTACAGTGTGCTAAAACCCGCCAAATTCGTTGAAGCCGAAAGTTTTATTTGTAGAATCTTACTACTACGATTTAAGTCATCGTAGGGAAATTCCCCAAAGGCGAGATAGTCTTTTTGTTGACACAATTCAATACGGGTCCCAGTTTGACTGGCCTTATAAAGCACCAGACTTTTTTGAGTAATAAGATTAAATTGCACGAGACCGACAAAGCCTTTTTCATTTATGTCAGTGTAAACAACCGTGTCCTGACTTACCATTTCAACTTCTGGAGTATAAAAAGGTGAAAGTTTAGGGGAGAGCTTTATTTGAAACTTCTTTTGAGTAAGGACATTTTGTAAGTAAATGGTTCTTTCAGTTGCATCATAGTAGCTGATCCATTCATCATTCAGGTGAAGTCTGGCACTTTTTCCGAATCCAATTTCTTTTGTTTGAGTTTTACCCCAGTCAACGACGAGAATTTTATGATTTTTTATAAAGTTCATCTCTTGATGGGCTTGAGGGATGACTTCAATGATCAGGCGTTGTTTAAAGCGAGAATCTCTTACCAGAAAATCACTAAAAGATGTTTCTGAAATAAAATCAATAGTCTTGAAACTATTGACTAGTCCCAGTACTCCTTGTTTTTTTTGTAAGTAAGCAAATTGTCCATCGAGAGAAATATAGCGGATGGAATCAAGGGAGTGTTTCGTGAGAAATTTGGGGAGATCCTTGGCCCAAAGGCTCAAAGAAATAATGATAATATTAATCCAGGCCATAGAGTGTCCAAAGTCTGAGTGGATGAATTCGCTGGTAAGATTTTACTGCTGAGAATACGAGGCTCCAGTTGATAAGCCGAGGTGCCTGAAGAGAGTCTAATGCCGTTCTTGTGACAAAAATCGTCTTATCATTCTCCCTGATCATCCCATCAATGATAAAGGGAAGTGGAGAGCATTGATTAAAAGCCTGAGTCTTAAAAAATGAAGGAAGAAGGTCTTCAGCGCAACCGACTCCATGAATAATACCTTTTTTACTTTTTTTAAAAAAGCCATTGATGCCAATGAGGCTATTTAAACTACGTCCATTTTGGCGATAGTCTCTGGTTAAAAGGTAATGCTGAGAGAAGCGTTCATTACTAATACTTGAAGGGAAGTAATCAATAGCAACACGATTTTTTAATTTGATATGATTAATAATTCGATCATTGTAGATGATTTTAGTCTTACATTGTGAGACAAAGCATTTGCTACGGTCAAAAACAATATAGCAACCAGATTTAAACTCTAGCAAAATGGAGTTGTAGTCTTCAGAGTCAACCATCTTACATTTTACGCTCTGGTCGGCCCCTCTGGTTTTTTTCAGTATATCGGCTACGACATTTGTTAGAGACTCAGGTTGGTTGCCATAACTTCCATAGAATATTTTTTGGCAAACTTCTTTTTCAGCGATGGCATCATCATAACAGGCCTCAAGTTTCCAGCCCTCATCATTATTAAAGCGCTTATTAAATTCAAAAGTCACACCAGTAGAAATAGCCGAGCAGGGGCCAGTCACTGGTGCAAGTGGTTCCTTACTAATATTAAGAAGAATTCTTCCCATGTTCGTTATAATCTGCTGATCACTGGAAACTGGACAATCCCGATAGTCAGAGCGCATGGAAGAATAATTGAGGGCCGTGGCCAAAGTGTCACATTGAGGCATGGGTGTAAGGCCTTGACTTCTTCCTGCAGGGTAGAGGCAAAGATCATTTTCTTTGCGCATTTTAGAAAGACATTGTTTAAGTTGATCAGGAGTTAGATTATTTGTGCCCATGACCTGGGAACAAATATCTTCGGCATATATCTTATTTTCAGAACCGATGGCGACTTTAGTCCAGAAAGAGACATTCAGAAAATCTTGGCAGAAATTTTCCTCGTGATCTAGTGATTCACAAAGTGTTTCAAGATAATCTTGTTGAGGTGGAGAAAGTTTTTTTTCTAAGATTTTTGAGATGGCCGTTCTTTGCGCAAGATCACTTGGATCTCCCAGGCCAGTTTTGACTTCCTTGATGAATTCATGGAGTTTACAAAAATAAGGCGTCTTTGAATTTGTGAGCCAATCCCCAAAGGCAATATGACACTGCTCTTTACCGGTTGGTTGTTCAAAGTTTGCTGAAGCAATCGTTTTATCTAAATTTTTAATCTGAAACTGATCGATGAGTGCGGCCGACTCTGGACACTCAGAGGCGACAACATTATTCATGAAATCTTTTTTTAAAAGAATTCCAGATTCATACTGCTGATTTTTATTTTGATAAGTAATGATAATGTTTTTTATTTTTCCTTCATGACCTTTCAGAAGGTCATTAATCAATGCATGAAAAAATAAACATCTACTTCCCGAGGCTAATTTTACGTAGGCAGGGGACGAATGCAGAATAATGGAATTTAAAAAATCTGGATCAAGCTCAATTGAAGAAATGCCAGTTGCATTTTGAAGAACTTTATTCGCTTTAATAAGAAGGTCAGTCTTCTTAATAATTTTAGTGTTATCAATTTGAATCAATTTTTCTAGGGATTCTAAAATTCCAGGGTATTCAACTGAGGGTGGTGGAGTCAGAGGCGTGGTTTGAGAAAAACTGGAAAAAGAGAGGCACAGCCCCAGAAGGGCCATGCCATATTTTTTATAAAACTGATTTGGCGAGAATAGAGGCAACATCTTCAACTTGTAGTTCCTCAGTTTTCTTAACTGTTCCTTTAGAGGAGTTGAAGTTAATCATACAATATGAGCACGATGTGGCAAGTTTTGGAGCATTGGTTTCGCCAATTTGTTCCAGTCGGTTATGGGCCAGGTGATGACCCTCTGGAAGTTCATACCACATATTTCCGCCACCCATTCCGCAGCACAGGGCTTTATCTTTATTTTTCTCCATCTCCTTGAGTTTGACACCAGGAATGGAGGTTAAAATGTCACGAGGAGCATTGTACTCACCATGGTGGCGTCCGAGGTAACACGGATCATGGAAAGTGAGTTCATCGGCGACTTCTTTAAGAGCTTTTAACTTTCCACTTCTCAAAAGTTCAGAGAGAAGTTCCGTATGGTGAACGGTTTCAAAAGCCCCATCATCAAACTTCGCGTACTCTTTGCCGATAGTATGAAGGCAGTGAGGACAATGAGTCACGACTTTATCGAAGGTGTACTGTCTCATATTGGCGATATTTTCAATGGCGATTTCATAGAAAGAATATTCATCACCAAAACGACGGATCGGATCACCATTACATTTTTCAGTTTTCCCCATCACAGCAAACGACACTCCAGCTTTTTTAAGAAGAGCAACCGTATCGCGAACGACTTTTTGGTTGGAAGCATCGTATGATCCTGCACAACCCACGTAGTAAAGGTAATCAACTTTTTTACCAGCTTCAATGACTGGCACTTCAAGACCTTCGGCCCATTTAAAGCGGTCATCTTGCGAAATCCCCCAAGGGTTTCCATTATTTTTAATTTTATTGGTAGCATCCGCAGCAGCAGGGGGAAGATCACCCAGAGTGAGGGCCTTGTAGCGCTTAAGATCCATGATCATTTGAACGTGCTCAATATTGGCCGGACACTCTTCCATACAAGCACCACAAGTTGTACATGAATCAAGTTCATTCGAGGCATAAATCGGATTATCCCAAAGATTGATGTCTTCACCTTTGAGTTTGGCTTCTAGAGGCTGACCAGCAATCGTGTCTCGCATCTTTGTGACAATGAGTTTTGGATCTAGAGGCTTTTCAGCTTGGTTGGCCGGACAAACTTGAGTACAGCGACCGCATTCGACACAGGCCAGAGTATCAAGACGCTCTTTCATCGTGAGTTCAGAAACTTTACCAAGACCAAATGTTTCAGCATTCTCATTGTTAAAATCCATCGGATTTAAAACTGCTCCACGACGATAAGGAGTGAGAAGAGCATTGAGCGGGAGTGCGATAATATGAAAAAATTTCGTATGAGTCAGAGAAGCTATAAAGGCCATGGTGTTAAGCATGTGAAAAAGCCAGAGACCTTTGTACATGTTGGCCCAGCTTCCATCACTTAGGCCGAAAGCTCCAAAAATAGAACCTAGGCTAAAACCAATGGGCGACCAAAGCTGCTCACCTACAGGCATTCCAGTTCCTAAAATTCTGATACCTTCGAGGAGATAACCGACAACGACTAAAATCACGAGCATGGCATACATGAACTTTTCTTGATTCGGTTTCGTTGCAGAAAGATATTTTGGATTCTTGATGTAGCGACGGTAATAGGCCAGTGAAATACCTAAGAGAACAAAGAGCCCACCGATATCAGCGATAAACGAAACAATTTTATAAGCTGTACCCGTGAAGACTTTGAAGGGTGTATCATATTGGATGGCCACAAATTCAGTTGCAATAAAAAGTGTCACAAAACCATAAAAAATCATGGAGTGAAATAATCCTACAAAAGGATCACGTGTCACTTTGCCTTGAAAGAAAATGGTTTTAAAAAGATTTTCTACGTTAAGTTGCTTAGGAAGAATTTCTTTTGCATTCTTACCTTGAGTTACGTAGAGAAATTTTTCATAAAGACCTTTGAGAAAAATTCCTGTCGCAACGGCCAGGGCCAGGTACATTCCCACTTTCATCCATAAAGGGATGTTCCACATGATTTCTCGACTGGCTTCCATTGTCACGTCCATAGGCCTCCTTAATCACGCTACGTATCATTTTTTCAAGAAATGACTCTAAGACAATTACCTAAAAATGTTTATAATCAGATTAATATTTTATCTGGTGGTTGGCACGATGGATAGTTCTTTCCTCATCACAATTCATGCACTCATGGGGATTTTTACCTGTGTCTTATTTTTAAAAATGATTGTTCAGTTTGGATGGCCCAACCATCCAGGACGTTTAACGGCCTATATGGTGACACTTTGTATTTGTTTTTATTTTGTGGGACTTGTTTGTACAGAAATTGGCCTCATTCCTCAAAAAGCTTGGGATCACTGGAGGGCCCTCCCCCTTGTCTCAGGCAGTTTATGTCTACTCATGCAAAGTATTATGACAGGTGGAAACTTTTCACTTATTCAGCAGAAGGTTATTTCTCGCCTTCCTCTGATGGCCGCCCTTATATGCAGTGCCCTCTTTCCCCAGCTGGCCAGTCAACTTTCACTTCTTTTTATTTTGGCCGGAGGGCTATTCTTTATTATTTCAGTAAGGAAAAGCCGCTTTCAAAGACGGCTTTACCTTAAAGCGATTTTTTTTATCTTAATTCATACGGCTTTAAATTTTTCAACGGGACTCGTTTGGCAAATTCTTTCCCAAGCTTTTCTTGCAGGTGCAGTCCTGTATATATTTAGTTTTGAAAATTCATTTGGGGTCTGGGCCCTTATTGATGATTTGAGTGAGAAATCTCAAGGAGCTTGAATGAAGTGGTTAAGTCTCGGTCTTTTAGTTATCCTTTCCGGCTGTGCTCAAGTCACTAGTCTTAATATGCAAAAACACGAATTTGGTATTTTACCCACCAAAATCATTTGGTTTCAAATAGCTGGACTTGAGGAAGAACAATTGGCGATGCTGAGATTCCAATTGGCCGCAGAAAGAAAAACATCTTTTGAGGACAGTACCTGTATTGGAAAATCCTGGTCCTATAATCTGTATAATCTTCGCCCAAGTGCTGAATCTAGTTTTCTTTCTCAGCTCACTGGAAAAAAGAATATAAAGATGAGTTGTGAGGATACTGAACATCGACCTATCTGGAGCTATCTTGGTAGCAATGGTTATAAGACAGCAATCCTAGAGATTGGAGCAAATTCTCAACAATCACTCATGAGTATGAAGGCCTGCGCTGAAAAAGGTGAGGGGTTTCTCGGTTCACTTTATTTTTGGGTCAGAAAAGAGGGAGCAACAGGAAGCGATACTTTTCATTATCGCGAACCAATCGTCTTTGAAGGGCAAAAAGTATTTTACGATAAAACGTGTGATAAGACTCAGTGCTTTTCTACCATTACAGATAACTATAAGTTTATATATGAAAATTTTAAAAGATACTCCAAGAAGAATCTCATGATCATCAGAGATTTTAGTTATCTTGCGGCCATCGAGAAAAAGGACTTTTTTAAGGCGAAGGGGATTTTAAATGACATCGACCTAAGTCTCAATGAGGCACTCAAAGAAACTAAAAGCTCAGTTGATACATTGGTTGTCGTGACGTCTGGTGACTCTCGATTTATGGATTTACCAGATCAAGGGCGTGCTTGGGCAGACTATGAAAAGAATAATACTCCACCCCAAATGAAAAGGTCAAAGCTCACAAATTTAGTGATTGCTTCTGGTGCTCGAGCAGAGAATTTTTGTGGATTCTATGAAGATTCTCAGATTCTAGAAAGAATTTTAAGTGGACCAAAACAACTTGGTCTTGAACTTAAATTCTTAAATCCTTTTAAGTAATTAGTTCCCCTGAACGTCAGATTTTTGAATCTGATATTCTTTGCGGCAATAGTCGCATTTTATGTTGATGCTATCTTTTCCCTCGAAAAGATGATCAATGTCTTGTGAATAAAGACCGCGCAAGTTGAGCACCATTCTTTCCTGAGAGCAAGGGCAGTAGAAGGAAATTTGGCGAGACCCAAGATAAGTATAACCATGATCCTCGAAGTTTTTTACAATCTTCTCAATATCATCAGTGCCAAGTTTAAAGACAGTCTGAAAAAAAGCTTCGTTCTTTTTAATGTATTCCTTACGGCCAACGCTTTCATCATTGATTGTATTTACATTCAGAGGAGGAAGTTTAGTGACCATGACAGATTGATCACTTTGAGCGGCTACAATCACCTCTGAATTAGTCTGATAGGAGTCACACAAAACCTTATTAATAACCTCATCAGTATTGACACCTTTGAGCTCAAGCATGGAAGTGTAGGGAGATTTATTACTGGTAAAAATTTTTGTGATTCTCATCTGGCCCGTAATTTTTTCTGGAAATTCATTAAAATCCTCAGGGAGGAGGAGTGTTCTGGTATGGCCAGCATTATTAGTTTCAATTTTAAGTCTAAAATAGGGGTCCTCAGAATCGATATAAAGACCCAAACTTTCACCAGGCTTGAGAAAAAAAATAATAGGTAAAAGACCCAAGAATGCTTCACGAAAATAGGAAAATCCCTGACCTTTCATAGGATGAAGCAGGACAAGATCATGGATGAGTTTTTGTCCTTCGAGAAAATTAATATTAAAACCGTTCTTATGATCAAGAAAACTATATAAGCGACTAATGGCCAGCATGGGAGACTCCTGATATTTCATTTTATCACAATTACCCCTTTTTTGTTAATCTTTCTCTTTGAAATAGGTACAATGATCTCACTATGATGCATCTGGTTTATTTTTCTCAAAGATCCCAACTCTTTGAATTTTTCCAAAATCTCAGTGGCCCAAAAAAGATTATGGCCCCAAGCCCGGCCAAAGCTGATGGGATCCGGACTGGTTTTAAGGCGGGGGAAGACTTAGATGTCGTGACGATTTCTAAATTTACCTCTGATATTCTCAAATCTCTAGGCCATGAAGCCACAGAAATTCCCCTCAAGAGAAAAGCTGAGTTACTCTTGATCTTTGGATTTCTGAAAGATCGCCATCTGCCCGAATTAGGTTTTGAGCAATTTATGCAGGCCTATAATTTATTCTCTGACCTAAGAAGCTTTTCGCTTTCCATTGATGCTCTTTCGACCGTATTGGAAGAACAGTCACCAGAGATTCAAAAAGCTGTTCAATTGTTTTTTACTTTAATGCAAATTACAGGAAATCTTGATGAGCATGGGGCCTATCATTTTATTGCTGAACAACTGAGATCAGGAGAGGAAAAAGAGGAGCTTAAGAAAAATTACATTTTTTGGGGATTCCAACATCTCAATGGGCAACAGGTCGATTTGCTCAAAGCCTTGAGTATTAGATATGACGTCTATCTCCCTTTTCCACTAGAACTTAAAGATAAGGTTAAACGAACCGACTGGATTTACTGGTTGAAAGATTCAAAAACTATAGAAACACTTCTGCCTAAGGTTGAGCGTTCTCCAAAAGCCCATTGGATCAAGGTGAACTCCAGAGAAATTTCTAAAACTTTAAGGCGATTACCAAGTCTTCCGTCACAAATTGTTCTGGGAGTTTCAAAAACCACTGAGTCTTTTATTGATTATATACCCTCTCGATCTGTTTCATTTAAGATCCCAATCCTGGCGGTAGAAGCTGAAATACTCATGCTTTATGATGAGCTTAAAGTTCAGACAGAAAGTTTTAGGCAGATTGAGCACTTGCGGGATTTTTTTGTTCAGAAGAGAGCTCAGCTTGTAAAAAATAATCAATCAAATCACTATAGAAAGTTGAAGGCGATTGAACTTTATATAGCTGCTCTACATTTTATAAGAGAGCAAACCGATGAAGAGATTAAAGTAAATTATTTCTTTATTAAACTCCTTAAGGAAGTCGTGCTGCTTAATCAGCCTCGGACTTCTTTTGTACCTGTTGCCTCAGCTCAAAAGACGATCGAATTAAAAGATATGTCCTCGCTAGAGGAAGTTAAACATGGAAAGCCTGTGCTTTTTTGCCTTGATGAGCGCTTTGATGAGATTCAGGGCCTAGGGCAAAATTATACTGAATCTATTCAAAAGGCTCTTTCAACTTTGGGGCCCATGAAGCGGCCAGAGTTAGAGCTGCTTTTTAAACAATGGGAGTTTCATAATATCCTCTCGGATTGTGATGCGACTATTTTAATGTCTGAGACCATTCTCAAGCATAGTCTGGTTTGGAAAAAAATGTTTAATGGCGTTGACCTAATGGCCAGGGAATTAGAGTCTCAAGAAAATGATTCTCAACTAAAGGATCATCTTCTTTCAGCGGTCGTCAAAAAATATGAGGGCAGCTTCTCCGCAAGCAAACTTCAAACATACCTAGATTGTCCAAGAAAGTTCTATTTTAATTATGTTGAAAAAATATTTCCTCAGGTCAGTCTTGAGAAGGATTTTGATAGTCTTACGGCGGGATCCATTTCTCATAAAATTATCGAAGAATTTTATCTTCAGAATATGCAACTTGAAGATCTGGAAAAACTGACTCAAAAAGTGATGAATGACTTTATAAATTTGCAGAAGGTTCATTTAGCTCAAGATAAATACCTTAAGCATCAACTTGTTTTTAATCACCGTGCTGGTAATGGCATTCAGTTCTTAAAAAAGATTGAAGAAGTTTTGGGACAAGGGATTGAATGGAAGAATGAAAAAGAATTTAAACTAGCCTCTCCTTTTGCCTTAAATGGCAAAATCGACTGTATGGCAGAAAGTGGAGATATCGTTTTTCTTTTAGACTTTAAGTCGACTAAATTTTCTGCTTCAACGAGTAAGCAGGTTGAGACATTCGAGGGACTTCAGCTCTGGGTTTATGCACTGGCCTCAGCATGTGAAATCAAAAATTTTTCACATAAATCCATTGTAATGGGTTTTATCTCTTTAGATAATCCCTCAGAGTCAAATTTACTTTTCTCTGATCCAGCTCTTTTTGAAAAGTTCAAGGCGGCGAAGTTTTCTAAGGCCCATCTTTTTAAAACTCCTTTTCCAGAGATCTTTAAAGAGGCCCAGACTAAAATTGAATCAGTAAAAAAATCCATCGAAGAGGATACGCGGTTTTTGGCCAATCCAAAAAAATTAGATGTATGTAAATTCTGTGATTTAAATAAAATTTGCATTAAAAGTGAGATGAGTCTTGAGTCGATCACCTAATTCAGAACAATTATTGGCGATAAATCACCAAGGGGGAGTTCTTCTCAAAGCGGGAGCTGGTTCAGGTAAAACTTTTGTGCTTGTGGAACACATTTACTATCTCTGCCAAACTTGGGTTGAATCGTTTAAAAAGCGTCCACAGGGTAGTTTTGAAGACCATATCCGCCTGCATTTTTCCCAAGTTGTGATGATGACATTTACTAAAAAGGCTGCCGGTGAAATGAGTATTCGACTGGCCGAAAAATTTCAGGAACTGGCCCAAGAGCAGTCAGCTGACCAGGCCTATTGGATGATTATTCAAGACAATTTGCCCCTTCTCTTAGTGACGACCATTGATGGCTATTGCCGTAAACTCATTACTTCAGGATATTTTCCTCATCTCTCAAGCGAAGCTAAAATCATTTTTAATGCTGAAAGAAAAGATCAAGTCGGAGAGCTGGTTGATCTGTGGTTTAATTTAAAATCAACTCAGTATGAGCAATCACTTCTTGATATCGTTATAAGAGAAAAAGAATCACTTCTAAAAGCCTTTACGGGAATCTTTAGTGATCCAGGTCTTCGCCTTTCTTGGAAAAAATTTAATCCAGAGGTTTCCCATCCGCAAAAATTGGGGCAGATGATAAAGCAATCATTTCAGCTTAATGATTTTGATAATCAGCTGGCGGCCATTGCGATGCTGGACCTCCCAGAGGATTCTGAGCGCAGTGCCTTTGAAAAATCCATGGCAGAAATTCAGAGCTTAGGCTTAAGCGAAGTCAATTCAATAGAGGCTTTAGAAAAATTTTATCTCTACTTGAGTTCAAAAACCTTTCAACCAGAAAGAACGGCAGCAAAAAAGTGTGTTGAATATACCAGGGCCCATGAGGCCCGTGCCCTTTTTAAAAAATGGGTCCTTAGTTGGTACGGCTCGGTTAAGCCTTACCAAGAGCACTATGAGAGCAAAATTCTTCCATGGATTCAGGTCTGCTCAGATATTTTTCATTGGATAGACCAGGGACTTGATCCCAATCTTGGTTTGACCTTTGGTGATATTGAATATCTGGTGGCGATTGGACTTGAAAACAAAGTTGATCGAGATAGGATTCAAAAAACTTTTCATTATTTTATTGTGGATGAATTTCAAGATACTTCTGCTCTCCAATTTAAAATTATCAGATCTCTCATTGAAGATGATTTCAAGCGTCTCTTCTGCGTGGGAGATGCTAAACAGGCCATTTATGGCTTTCGCGGTGGTGAACTCTCAGTTTTTCAAGATTGTGCGGAACTTGTGCCAATGTTGAGAACACTGGCCAATAACTATCGCTCACTGCCTGAGATTATTAAATTTAACAATTCACTTTTTAGAACCGTATTACCTCTCGGGCAAGATTTCACTGGCCATGATCCATTTACTGTCGCCTCTGAAGATCAGAATGTGCCCAAAGAGATTGAATCGAATGAGCTTCAAGGTGAAATAGAGATTTTAAGCCTAAAAATTCAGCGTGACATCGAAGAAGAGGGAAAATTTAAAACGGAACATATTAACCGCCTAGAGGCTTTTGCTATTGCCCAATCTCTGAAAAAGCAGAGGGAGCTCTATCCCCAGCAGGTTTGTACCGTTCTTTATAAGAAGTTAAAACCAAGCATGGATCTTATCCGTTATCTCATGCAGGCCGATATTGGTTTTACGGCACAATACAAGATTGATCTTTTAGATGATCCTCTTATGGGAATATTTTTAACACTCTTGAAGCGAAAATTTGATTCTCAGGATAAATCAAAGAATCAATATCCCCTCATCGTCATAGAAAACTATATCAAGATTTTAAATCTTTCTGCCAAGGTGAGTGTTGAGGATCTGGAAAAGTTTGAAAATGATCTTATTTATTGGGGAATTGTTCCCGCCTTTAGGAAATTTATCCATAAGCTAGGTCTCACGAATGAAAATTCAGATATTAATTTTGAAGAAATTGAGACCATCGCAAGCATTTATCATCAAGATCCTGAATCCATTATGACTCAGCTTTCAAAGGGAGATAATGAAAGAATAAGTCTGGAGTTACGCTGGGGACAATCATCGGCCATGGTTCAAATGATGTCGGCCCATGCCTCTAAGGGACTGGAGTTTGACACGGTTTACCTCGGTGGTATTTATACCAATGGTAAGGAGATGAATGATGGAGGTTTATTTGGTGAACTTCCAGCAAGTTTTAAGTGGTATATGGATCTTTCTCAGAGAGATAAGCGGGATTCTCCCTTTTATCTCTATGAAAATGAATTAGCTCAATACAAAAATTTCTCCGAATCAAAACGACTTTTTTATGTCGCCTGTACTCGCGCAAAAAAGAAACTGATCTGGGTTGACTTAGAACTTCCGGAAGGATCTTTTAGTATTCCAGGGAATAGCTGGATTGATGGTTTAAAAACTTGGCTTAATCAAGAAGCGATGGCCGAATGTAAAGATTCTCTGGCTTTTACTGAGATGGATTCTGAAACCGCTCAAAAAGAATTAAACACCAAGACCAGGCCTCAACTTCCCCTTTTCTTTCATGACTCCGTCGGAGTGGTGGATAAAGGTGTAGGGGAGAGTGAGCTTTTTATCTCTGGGGAATTAAGTGTCACAAAATTAAATGCCCTGGTTGATTGCCCCAGAAAATTTTATCTCCAAAATACTCTCAAACTTAAGCCTTCAGATGATCTTGAGATGAGTTTTGATAATTCAATCGATGAAGCCGAGGAACTGGCGAATCTTGTTCGCTCTTCATCAGGACGCGGAACTTATATTCACGAACAAATTGCACGAGGAATAGAGCGTAATTTTGTTGTTCCCCTAGAAAGTTTCGATCAAGAGCATCATCATCCTATTAAATGGGCCTTGGATTTAGCAAAAAATCATCATCAAGAATTTGAGCTCATCTCAGAAAAATCGATTAAATTTAAATTTTTTAATTTTATGATCTCGGGAATACCTGATCTTCTTCTCATGCCTAAAGCTCATCAAAATGCTCAGATTTGGGATTTTAAAACTGGCCGAATCACTCAGGAAAATTTAGCTCATTATTGGATTCAGCTCAAAGTTTACGCCTACGCTTTATATACCCTTGGTCGGGTGGATTCTAGCTCAGAAATAGAACTAAAATTAGTTTTTGTAGACCAAGAAAAGATCCTGGAGGAAAAAGTCTCATGGATTCAGGTCCAAGATGATCTTTATCCGCTTTGGACTTCACAAAATGAGCCTTGGAAAATAAAAACTGATCATTGTGGTCAATGTCCTTATGGTGATATTTGCCCTCGTTAAAACAGGAACTTGCACCTCACTCACAGCATGTTAGAATTTTAGAAGATAGTAAAGTCTAACAAGTGAAGTAAACATGATTAAAAAATTAGTCCTCCTCATGAGCAGTCTGCTTTTAAGTACTGTGGTGCTCGCCAACGAAAAATCTCTTTATAATTTTTCATGGCTTGATAAAGACAAAGAAATTTACGTTCTTCAAAATCGCCGCTACCGAAAAGCTGGAACAGTGTACCTAGGACTTACTGGTCAAAAAACCATTAGTGGTGCCTTCATTGATTCCTATGGTGGAACGGCCCGAGGTGGTTTCTTCTTCTCTGAAGATTGGGGAATTGAAGGGGTCTTTGGAAAAAGTTCTGGAACTAAGAATGATACGGCCAAAGGTGTAGAAGATCAGCAATCGAAAGCATTTTATCGCAAAGTGGATAACTATATGGGGGCGATGCTCATGTGGTCTCCCTTCTACTCAAAAATTAATACTTTTAATCAGGTCTTTTATTATGACTGGATGTTTGGGCTAGGTGTTGCGAGTGTGAAACTTATTGATAACCGTGGGGAATTTGAAACTCCTACAACATCTCTCACAACAACCAATAACATTGGTGCGATGTGGAACACAGGCTTAAGAGTTTACATCAGTGATAGCTGGTCACTGAGAATTGATTTCACTGGTCTTCATGTGAAACCTAAAAAAGAAAATGTGAAGGATGGAGCAAACTCCGTCACAACGAGTACTTTATTCAGCAACTACGACCTCGGAGTGGGTCTGAATTACGCCTTTTAAGAATCAATTTTAAAAAGGAGAACACGGATGTTCTCAAAAATATGTCTGGCCCTTCTTATTTCAACTTCTGCTTTTGCTTCTTACGAAGCCGCGGAAAAATTCTATGGGAGAGGAACCATTAATTTAAGTGGTTACCGCCGAACGGTCATTGAACTTGTGAACGGTGGCTATTACTTTTCGGCCGTTCCTTGGATGAAGAATTTTCTTGTGAAAAATGATCGCACTCTAGATGCTGATCTTGAGTATGCTTTTGATAAAATGCTTTATCACACAGGGGTGAAGCCGTTTGAAAGCTTACCGGTGGAAATCCTTTCCCGCTCAAGATCCGGAAATATTCGCTATATTTTAGCAAAACGTCTCTTTAAGCAGGGAAATCTTCGTGAAGCCCAAGAGCAACTCAATCAAGTCAGCTCAGATCATCCCGCTTATCCTTTTGTCGCCCACTTCAAAGGGACTATTTATGCCAGTCTCAATAATAGTAATGAAGCCGAATCTCAGTTTAAGGATTGCATTCGCGCTTCAGAGCGCCAGATGGGTCGAGTAGATTCTAATCTTCAACGAGAGCAGCTCGCCCTTAATAAGGACTACTGCTTAGCTGGTATAGGACGAGTTCAATTTGCGAGCAAAAAGTACCAGGAAGCTGAACTCAATTATCTAGATATTCAGAAGAGCTCATTTGTTTGGCCAGAAATTCTTTTTGAAGAAGCTTGGACTAGCTATTATGTAAAAAACTACAATCGTACTCTTGGAAAACTGGTTTCCTACAAGGCGCCAGTTTTTGATTTTATTTTTAAGCCTGAGGTGGAAGTCCTTAAAGCACTTACTTATATGAAGATGTGTCTTTATGATGATGCCAAGAAGACAGCAGATGACTTCTATCGAGATCTTTTTGAGAATTCAAAACAACTTCGCGCGTTCTTAAATTCCAGAGGCAAAGACTATAAATATTTTTATGGACTCATGGCCGATCATGAAGAAGGCAAATCACTTCCGCTGGCCTTAGGGGCACCAATTTTAAGTTCAATTCAAAAAGATGGAGCCTTTCTTGAGATGAAGGGCTCACTTAGCTCTGCTCTTGGTGAATACAATAATCTTCGAAAAAAATCAGATAGTAGCTTTCGCACAAATCTCATGCAAAACCTTAAACAAGTTCTTGATGATTATCGCACTGTGATTGGCGCCTATGTTCGCTCCGGTATGATCAATAAGTATGGTGAACTCTTTTCTGCCTTCCAGGGCATGAGTTTTATCAAATTAGAAATTCTCGCACAGAAAAAAGAGCGTCTTTATCAAACCGATGCCCCAGTGGGTAATAAAAAGCGTGGAGACGTTAAATACATTGATCGAAATGATAAACAGTATTTTTGGACCTTCAATGGCGAGTTTTGGGCCGATGAATTAGGTGATTATGTTTTTGCTCTGAGGTCAGAATGTTAAAACCACTTTTTATCTCTCTCCTTGTCATGAATTTTGCTTTGGCCGAAAAGCTCACGATGGATGCGCGCAGAAAGCAAATTCTTGAAATTGTGGACCAAGAATTATCTGAGGTTACTCGTCTTGCTAAGCAAGAGAATTTTGGGTCCCCGGATACTCTTTTAAGGGTTTCTGAACTCAATCTTGAAAAAGCAAGATTGTGCGTGAGACGGAGAATGAACAGTATCTAGCGATTCCACCTGAGGAGCGCCGCTCAGTTAACAAGAAAGATTATTTTAAAAAATCTGCACAATATTTTGAAGCCGCCAATGATGCGGCTGAAGTTGTGGTGAAACGCTTTGGTCGCTACAAGGCGATTGAGGAAGTTTACTATATCCTTGCTTATAACCATAAAGAGCTTGGAAATAATGATCTTGCTCGAAAATACTTTGAACTTTCTGCGGGGAAATCATCTTCCAAGTCAAAAATTAAGTTAAAGTCCAATCTTGCCTTAGCAGACTTTAAATTCAATGCTCATCAATATGCAGAGGCAATTCCTCTTTATGAATCAGGATTAAGCAAAATTAATGAGAGATGGTGGACAAAAGATGCTTTTAATCTGGCCTGGTGTTACTACCGGACAAGAAATTATGATAAGGCGATATCGCTTATGCGAGATGTTCATCGTAAAAGTGGTGATTCTAAGTACATCAACATGAAGACAAATGTGGAAAGAGATATTGGCATTTTCTTCATTGATGCTGGCAAAATGAATGAAGCAGTAAAGTTTTATACTTCTTTAGGTATTAACTACACTGAGCAATTTATTAAAATTGCAACTTCTATCACAACTCAAGGAAGGTTCTCTCAGGCCGAAAGCTTACTTGAAGAAGCCTCAAAATTTGAAAAAGATAGAAATCGTAAAATTACAATTGGTCTTGCTCAGCTTGATCTTTTTGATAAGTATAACAAAGTGGAACAGCACCTCGAAGTTTCTCAGTCTTTAATGAAGCTTCATCTTGAGAAAGCTTTTGATCAAGATGATTTAAAGAAGTTTACTTATCAGGTCAATAAAAAAGCCGCTGAGTTACAAAAAGTTGTAGCGGCTCAAACTTACAAGGACGTTCCTAAGGTTCAAAAAGCAAAATCCTCTCAGGCCATGAGCTATTTTGAACTGGCCTCTCAATTATCTCCGGCCCAGAAAGGCGAGAAGATCTTCTATCAGGCAGAAACAGCTTACGCCGCTGGAGATTATGCAAAATCACTTGAGCTCTATTTAAAGTCATTTGATAGTTCAGTTGCTTCTCAAGATAAAAAGCTTATCTCTCAAACGATTGAAGGGATGCTTTCTTCATTAGGTCAAGAAAGCTTAAATAAGTCTGTTGCGGATCGGTTTTATATTCCTGTTTATACAAAGTATCTCAGTGTGGATAAAAAATCTGAACGCGCCAATTCCATTTATGTGAAGCTTTTTAATGCACAGATGGAAAAGGGTGATGTCTCTGGTGGGGAAAAAACATTGGCAGATTTTGCGGCCAGTTTTCCACAGGATTATAAAACCCAAGAGGGAATGCTCGCCAAAGTGATGGAGCATTACCGTTCTAAAAAAGACTACTCAAAAGTTAAGTCTTATATCGCCGCTATTAATGATGGGCAATTTAAAGTTTCAAAAAAGTATGCTGAAGCTCTCAGAAGTCTTATGACAAAAATTCAAATCGAAGGTGTTCAGCAGTCTCTTGAAAAAGGTGATAAAGATATCGCGCTGAAGGGATACCATAAGATTTATGAAGATACCCAAAGTACGCCGAAAGCTAAAGTTAATGCTGCCTACAATCTCTCTGTACTCTATTATGAAATGGGAGACACTAACCAGAGTTACGAATGGGGAGTGACTGCACTGAATGAAATGGAAGCAGCCGATGTCGTTAAGTTTGCTGATTCCTATTTAACAATCGCTGCAGGTCTTTTCTTAAAACAAAAATTTACAGAATCTGCAGATTTGTCACATAAGCTTCTCAGTAAAATATGCAAAGAAGATTCATCCAATAAAGTTGTGGCTTTCAAAAATGCTGCCTTTATTGCTCTTGCCAATGGAGATATCGATAAAGCTTTAGAGATTAAGGAATTTGGAAAAACTTGTCTGATTCCTGATGCTGTTATTACTGAAGTCTCTCTTGAACTTACTAAAGATCTCTCAAAACAAAAAAAATGGG
>CANEVK010000010.1 GCA_947442115.1 Bacteriovoracaceae bacterium
ATAACAAATTACCGCTGTTTCCATGTGAATAAATATGATCAAGAGCAGGTGAATTTCTGTGAAGCCTACAAAGATTTATCAAACTTTTATCATCGAGGCCATCAAGCTGCATTCAGATTTGGACATAAAATCCAAAAATATAGAGATCAAAGACTGATTGAGAGAAGAGCAGATTTTGATCCTGGTAAATACTGTTCTTTTTCTAAAAAAAGACAGATAAAAAACGCCCGAAGAGTTTTGCAAAGGCATGAGGAGCTAAGAGCGGACAAACGCATAAAAGAGATCCACATTTTGCTTCCTATTCATAAAAATAAATGTACTAAATTTTTATTTTATACAGACACAAATGAAAACTTAGAATCCTTAAAGTCGGAAAAGAAATACATTGAGGGCATTCAAGTCGAGGTGATGACTTCAGATAAATATCCAGAAGCTCATTATTACACAGATGTTGAGATGAGTGAGATGTCATTCGATAAAGCCCTTTGCTATGAGGCTGAATCAGCATACTATGGACAATTTCTAACAAATAAATGGATGTCGATGAAAGAGGGATTAAAATCATCTCTGGCGCCGGCCCTTGTCGCTTCCCCGTCAACCTCTCAAGTGATTGTTCCAGATCAATTATTGAGGGAAGGGACAGTTTCAGGATTAAGAAATATTATCTTGAGTATTGGAAATCAAAAAGAGGATCAAAAGCGGGCGATTGATTTGAGGTCTGAGCAACAAAGTATTATTAAGAAGATAAAAAAGGACTATCGTCACACTATAAAATCCGGAAGTTTTGAAGGTTGCCAAAAGATATTGGCCAAGAGAAATGTTGATATTAAGGAGTTTGAAGAGGATCTTAAACGGATTAATGAAATATCCCAGGAGAAGATGGTTCAACGTCAGATCGAGTCTGATCTTCTAGAACACACATTTAAAAAACAAAAGAAAAAATTGAAACTTAATTGGGAGCTTATCAATGTTAATGATCTAGATTCTATCACATCTCTTTTGAAGTCCCCTCAGGTAGGGAATGTGATCATCATCAGTCATGGTAAATCAACTGGCCATCTAGTTGATTCACTGGAACAAGAATTGCCAAGAGAAGCTTTCAATCAATTATCTCCGACTTTAATGTCTTTGAACTTTTATTCTTGCCACAGTAAAAAACTCATCGATCTTTATGGTCTAAAAGATAAAATGTCTCGTTTACCAAGTTTTTATAAAACTCGTTATGTGACAAATGTGACAGAAAATGAATTTATGGGCGAAACAAATCTCGCTCCGATGGCAGCTTTTGCTTATTATCTTGCTCGGCTTGACAAACATTTAAAGCGATCTTTTAAAGGTGCAGATCTCTTACAGAATGAATTCGGAAAAGAATTTCAGGCATTGGAAGATGAAAAAATGTGTCACTTAGATATCAGTGATTTTAAAATTACAAAAGGATCTTATGCCATAACGCTGAATGATGAATTCATCGTTTCACTCAATTCATCTCAAATGAGGGATAGTGTTGAGTTTCCATGTCGCTTTATTAGTACTGATGCCCTTAATAACTTAAAAATTAAAAACATCATGAATGGTGGGGGTTCGGTCATTGAAAATTTGAAACAATTTAAACTGAGAATTGAATCACTGGAGCTAACTGAAAAAGAATCATCTCTTCGCATGAACAGTATGGTCATTTTTAAATTTAAATATCAATAAATGAAAAGAGGACGTCTCGGCGTCCTCTTTAGTGATTCAGATGTAAAAATGAAATTATTTTTTTTCAGCTGGGACCGAAGATACGGGAGCAGTTTCGGTTTTGGCCGGTTGAGCAGTTGTACTCTGAGTCTCAGTTGTCGCTTGAGCTGCTTCAGTTTCTTTCTTGTTGAGGGCTTCAACATCAGAATTAAGGGGAGCTGCAACCGGAGCTTCATTATCAAAGAGAGAGCGTTTGGCTTCACGAGATTTAATCGTGGTAAGTACAATTGAGTTAATCATAAAACCAATAGCAAGTATGGTCGTGGTTTTAGTAAGAAAATTTCCTTTAGCAGAGCTAGAAAAAACCGCTTGAGAAGCGCCACTTCCCATAACAGCACCCATTTCAGCACCTTTACCGAACTGAAGCAGAACTGTAACAACTAAAAGAACACAGATAATAACATGTAGAGCAATAAGCATTGTAACCATTTAAATATCTCCAAAAATAAGTCTTATATATTTAGCAAGAATTCCAAGTCCTTAACAACAAAAAATGATTATTTATCACCGCACAGTGCAAGAAAATCTGATGCTTTTAAGCTTGCACCACCCACTAGGCCACCATCAATGTCTTGTTGGGCCAGTAATTCCTCAACGTTATCCGGCTTCACACTGCCTCCGTAAAGGATTCTTACTTTTGCACCAAAGTCTGGGAATTTCTTCACCATCTCGGCCCGGATAAAGGCATGAACTTCTTGGGCCTGTTGGGGAGTCGCTGTTTTTCCAGTTCCAATCGCCCAGACCGGTTCGTAAGCAAGAACTAAATTTTCTGAATGAGCTTCACTAAGATCGTTTAGACCTTGGTGTATTTGATCACCTATGATGGCCAAAGTTTGATTGGATTCTCGCTCAGTAAGTGTTTCACCAATACAGTAAATAACTTTGAGCCCTTCTCTCAGAGCTGTTTTAACTTTAGCATTTAAATTTTTAGAAGTTTCCTGGAAATATTGACGGCGCTCAGAGTGTCCTAGGATGACAAAGTGACCATCCATTTCTTTAAAAGTACGAGGAGAAACTTCTCCCGTGTAGGCACCACTAATAAATTCTGAACAATTTTGAAGACCGGCGGGAATTCCGGAATTGATCACGAGTTTAACATAGAGAGATTGTGGGGCGATCCAAGCTTCACGTTGACTGGAAAATTTGGCCTTAAAGGAATCGATAAACTCTGAGCACTCTTTTCCACTTTTATTCATTTTCCAATTGGCCACTAAAAGTTTTTTCATGCTTAAACTCCCATCTTCAGGGCCTGCACACCTGGCAATTCACCTTTTTCAATGTATTCCAAGCTTGCGCCACCACCCGTTGAAACGTGTGAGAACTTCGCTGCTTCACCAGATTCTTGAACAGCAGCAACTGAATCACCACCACCTACGACTGAAAAGGCTTTCGTCGCTGCGATCGTATGAGCAATAGACATGGTTCCTTTGGCAAAATTTTTATTTTCAAAAAGCCCCATGGGACCATTCCAGAAAATAGTTTTAGCAGTCTTAATGTGGTCAGCATAAGACTGAATCGTTTGTGGTCCAATATCTAGTCCAATTTGTCCTTCAGGTATACTAGTCCCAACACAAGGAGCTGGAGCTCCTTCCAGGGAGTCAGAAACGATGTGATCTTTTGGAAGTTGAATCTTTCCACCTTTGTCGGCCGCAAGAAGTTGTTTGGCCAGAGTAACATCTTCATCTGAACAAAGAGATTTTCCTACTGTTGCTCCTTTCGCTTTAAGAAATGGGTAGGCCATGGCCCCACCAATCAAAAGGGTATCAACAAGCACTAACATTTTTTCAATCGTCTTAATCTTATCTGAAACTTTTGCTCCTCCGATGATCGCCACAAAAGGTTTTGCAGGCTTTTCAAGGAGAGTTGAGAGTGAATCAATTTCCTTTTTCATCAATAGACCTGCGTAGGCGCGATTTTTGAAAAAAGCATTAATGGCGTGAGTAGAGGAGTGCTTTCTGTGAGCGGCACCAAAGGCATCGTTGACATAGATGTCACCATACTGGGCAATTTTCTCAGCTAGCTCCATATCGTTTTTTTCTTCACCAGGAAGGAAGCGAATATTTTCTAAGAGAACAAGTTTTGTTTCAGGAAGATGAAGGAGGTTTTTGACTCCATTATCAACAGCTGATTCGGAAAGAATCACATCCATACCAAGCTTCGTGGCTAAGTATTCGGCCACTGGCTCAAGAGAGTACTTAGGGTTGACTTGACCATCAGGGCGACCAAGATGAGAGATCATGACAATTTTTGTCGCACCCTTCTCAAGAAGGAGACGTATGGTTGGAATCGCCTGATCAATACGACTCGTATCCGTGATCTTTCTTGGTTCAGTTTTTGTCAGAGGAACATTGAAGTCAAAGCGAGCAATGACTCGTTTACCTTTTAATTCAGCGTCCTGGATGGATTTTAATTGCATATTATCCTCTTAAAGTTTTTGGCCGATGAAATTTGCAAGATCAATGACGCGATTTGAGAATCCAACTTCATTATCATACCAGCTGACGATTTTGGCCGTTTGACCAATGACATTTGTGAGTTTTGAATCAAAGTATGAAGACTCAGTTGCTCCTAAGAAATCTATGGAGACAAGTTCTTCGTCAGTATAACCGAGAATACCTTTTAAATTTGCTTGAGAAGCTTTCTTCATGGCTTCATTGATTTCAGCTTTAGTGGCTTTTTTTTCAAGAGTCACAGTTAAATCAACCATTGAAACATCTGGAGTTGGAACGCGAACAGCGTATCCATCAAGTTTGCCAAGCATTTCCGGGATGACTTCCCCTAGAGCTTTGGCTGCACCTGTTGAAGTCGGGATCATACTCATCGCAGCTGCACGAGCTCGACGAAGGTCTGTGTGAGAATTATCCAAGATGTTTTGATCAGATGTATAGGCATGAACTGTGGTCATGAGACCATTCACAATACCGAAATTTTCATGAAGAACTTTTACGATAGGAGCGAGGCAGTTCGTTGTGCAAGAAGCATTAGAGATAATATGGTGCTTGCTTGAATCGTACTTATCAACGTTGATTCCCATGACGAATGTACCATCAAGATCTTTTCCGGGAGCGCACATAATAACTTTTTTGACAGTGCCTCTCATATGGAGACCAAGTTTTTCCTTATCTTTAAAAACACCTGTTGCATCAATCACAACTTGAGTTCCGTGAGCTGACCATTCAATTTCTTCAGGATTTTTTTTGTCATAAAATTTAATTTTTCTGCCAAGATAAGAAATCTCACGATTGGCCTCATCAAAAGAAAAATCACCTTTCAGCTTCCCATGAAGAGAGTCATGCTTGATGAGGTGAATGTAGGGCTTTATATCTCCAGGATTATTAATCGCCACAACTTCGATATTTGTATCCTGGCCCTGGGCTATTTTAGAAAAATAAGCACGAAGAATTGTTCTTCCAATTCGGCCCACACCATTGATACCAATTTTTACATTTTTCATAAGACTCCTCATGTCACTAACTTGATTTAGGAAATTGATCTAAAATTGAAGATATTTTAAGCGCTTAGAAGATACTTCAGTTACTAGGTTTTGGGTAGCGGATTCCCTGATTTACGTGTAACCTAAAATCCTTATTTTAAGTACTTGACGCTAGTTGTCCTGAATAAGTCAGCAAGGAAGACCCAAATGACCAAAATTTTTATCTCAGATCTTCAAGGTAAGGAAGAAATTGAGTCTCTTTTTTTTGTTAAAATCATCAACATCATGGAAGGCAAAGATGGAAGAAAATATTTTAATATTATTCTTTCTGATGCCACGGGAGATCTCGAATCTCGTCTTTGGCAATACTCTGAGGAAGTTGAAAAACAAATCACTAAAAATTCATTTGTTCGGGCCAGAGGGAAATTAAATTTTTTTCAAGGGCGTAAGCAATTTATTGTTTCAAAGTTGGAGAAAATTTCTGCCTCTGAAGTTAATGAAAATGATTTTTTGATGAAAGCTGCCAAAGACCCAGAGATCATGTTCAAAGAATTACTAAGCATCGTTGATAAACTTTCTGATGTTTATATTCGAGATTTGTTGAGAATGATTATTACAGATGGAGAAATTGCTCGCCGACTAAAGACTTGGCAGGCCGGTAAAACAATTCATCATGCCTATAAGTCTGGTTTACTCGAGCACATTTTGTCTTGTTCCTATCTGGCGATCAATCTTTCAAGTCACTACAAAGTGAACGAGAATTATGTTGTCGCCGGATGTATCCTCCATGATTTATGCAAAATTTATGAACTCACTGACGGTATGAATGTTGAATACACGGAAGAGGGAAAACTTGTAGGTCACCTTGTTAAAGGACTAGAAATAGTCGATCGCTATTCCTATAAAATAAAAAACTTTCCTCATTATACAAAGATGCATTTAAAACATATTCTTCTTGCGCATCATGGAGAATATGAATATGGGTCTCCAAAAATTCCTCAGACCTCTGAGGCTTTCCTGGTTCATTTAATTGATATGATGGATTCTAAAATGGGCACTATGGAGATGATTAAAAAAACAGATAATACAACGGGACATTGGTCTGGCTATATTAAGCATCTAGATCGAATTGTCTATAAATCAGACTTACCTTTTTATCCTGAATATATAGTAGAAGAGGAAGAAGAAGAAAAACGTGAGCATCGTGAGCGCCCTGCTGCTGCACAAGTGAAGGGGAAGAATGCTCCAGAACCTAAAACCAGCATGGCGAAAATGCTTTCTGGATTAAAAGTTGAGGAATAATTCATGAGAATTTTTATCACTGGTGGAACTACGGGAATTGGAAACTCTATCGGACAGATGTTCGTGAAAGGTGGAGGAAAGGTTGGAGTTTGTGGATTCCAGAATCCCAGCGAGATCAAGGATCTTCCAACTGGGTTCACTTACTATCAAGCTGATGTCACAGATGAGTCAGCTCTTAAAAATGCCATCGATCAATTTGCCCAAGATCAAGGTGGAGTGGATATTGTGATTGCTAATGCCGGTATGAACATGCCGAAGACGCTGATTCCTGATACGCAGAAAGGTAAAATTGTCACTCAGGTCAATGTTATGGGTGTCATCCATACTTTCAGCGCGGCCCTGCCACATTTTTTAAAGCAAAAACATGGTCACTTTGTGGCGATCAGCTCTCTCTCAGGTCTCAATGGTCTTCCTGGTATGAGTTACTACGGAGCGAGTAAAGCTTTTGTTTCCACATTTTGTGAAGGCCTTGCAGTTGATCTTCATCATGAAAACATTAGTGTGACTTGTGTGCATCCAGGATTTATTGCCACTACTTTTACCAGTAAAAATACTCACCCGATGCCCTTTCTTTTAACTCAAGATCAGGCCGCTGAAGATATCTATAAGGCGATTATTAATCGCAAAACTCATCTCTATTTTCCGAGAGTGCCATCATTATTTATGGGGCTATTGAGAAGATTACCGAGATCTCTTTATTATCCGATTATGAAGAGAGACTTACTCAAGCTAAGGCATTAGTGCCTTAGCTTGAGAATTGAATTCATTACACGTCCATATCCAGCTCCAAACACGTTTAAAATCACCGCTAGATTCCAAATATTCATATGATGGGCCGGGAGTAATTGAAGAAATTGCCCCCCAATCATGATCGCCACGATCGTAAAGGACAAAAAGACATCCAGAGAGTTTCCAAAATCTTGCCACATCGTCTTACGTTGGGGAGATGGTCGTTTGAATTTTCTCACCATGAGCGAGAGGAGGCAGGCATCCATGAGCCGTTTTCTTGTGATGATAAGAAATCCTAGATTAAGAACATTGATCACCAAATCAATAAAACCTAAAGCTGTGAGCCAGTGCTGACCCCAAAGCAAACCAGATAAGATTTTAAAGGCACAAAAAGGGAGTCCAATAGTGATGATTTCAATGAGTTCCATGGTATTATTTACGCTTGATATGCAAAATGGTTCCCGGCTCATCTTCAGAGAGATAAAAACTACCATCTTCTAAGAAGAGAAAATGAACGGGACGTGCGAAAGCTTTTTCGCCTTCTTTGAAGCCAGTGATAAAGGGTGTGTAGGATTTAATTTTTCCTTTTTCAAGACATCCCTTCATCACTTGATAACCTGATTTCTTCGAGCGATTCCAAGAGCCATGTTCAGCGATGAGAAAACAATCATGAAATTCTTTAGGATATTTATCTTTGGAAAAAAAAGCGATGCCAATAGGGGCCGAATGGGCCTGAATCTCAAGTAGAGGAGAATTGATCTTAAGATCTTTTGGCTTGAGAGCACCAAACTTAGGATCAGGAATATTTTTTCCGTGGATAAAAGGAAAGCCAAAGTGAGGAGTTTTATCCTTGATCACATTTAACTCATCTGGTGGAATATTGTCTCCCATTTGATCTCGACCCATCTCTGTAAAATAAAGTTCTTTCGTCTCAGGGTGCCAAGTGTAGCCTACGGTATTGCGAATTCCAGTGGCGACAGTCTCCAGGTTCTTGCCATCAAAGTCCATGCGATGAAGGGCCATAAAAGGAAGTTTTTCATCACACACGTTACAGGGAGCGCCTACGGGAACATAAAGTTTTCCATCAGGCCCTTTTTGAATCGTTTTCCATCCATGCCACTTTTTACTGGGAAATTCTTTGATGGTTTTAAGAGTGGGAGTCCCATTCAGATTTTCAACTTTTGAAACGCGATAAACTTCCGCAACGTAGAGCTCGCCTTTCTCCAACAAAACCCCCTGAGGCATCATTAAACCAGAAAGAAGTGTCTTAACTTCACCTTTTGGAGATATAGCATAGACCACACCTTGGTCCATAGTTCCCACGTACATTGTTCCATCTGTGGCCATGGCCATTTGTCTTGCCCCTGGAACATTGATTGATTTTTCAATCACAAATCCTTTAGGAAGATTTAGTTTTTGAATCCAATCCTGGGCCATCGTGGTTGAAACCATTAAGAAAAACATAAAAAGGAATGTCATAAAATCCTTAAGCAAGTTTAGGAAAGCACTGAAGCGAATTTTTGAGAACTTGATCTTTAAGCTGTTCAAGATCTAATGCTTTCAGTTCTGCAATTTTGGCGGCTACAAAAGGCAAATAATAAGGGGCGTTTTCTTTCCCCCGGTGAGGAACTGGAGTGAGAAATGGGGAATCGGTTTCAAAAAGAATTCGCTCGATAGGAGTGATTTTGACCACGTCTTGGACATTCTCGGCTTTTTTAAAAGTGATAATGCCATTGAAGCCAATATAAAAGCCTTCGGAAAGAACAAATTCAGCGAGGTCTGGAGACGAGGTAAAGCTATGAATGACACCTTTCTTCTTTAGACTGCGGGAGAAATTTTTCAAGATTGCTTTAGTATCATCTTCGGCTTCACGCGTGTGAATCACAACAGGAAGGTCTAATTCACAGGCAAGTTGAAGTTGGGTTTCAAAGACTTTCCTTTGAACTTCAGGTACTGAATTGTTGTAATGATAATCAAGACCAATTTCACCAACTGCGACCATCTTGGGCTTAACAGATCGGTCTCGGATTTTTTGAAATTCTACTTCAGTTGCATCTTTAGAGTCATGGGGGTGGATACCTTGAGTAAAGTAGATCTCCTCATGCTGATCAGAAATATCGACAACAAGATCAAGGTTGAGTGGATCCACTCCAATGGTAATGACCTTCATAATCCCGGCATCTTTTATTTTCTGCCGAATGACCTCAAGGCTTTCCGCCTTGAGGTAATCAAGATGACAGTGAGTTTCAATCATCATGGCTTCTGGCCACTTAAGATATCTTCAAAAATAGCAAAGAATTGAGCACTTGGGATCGTTCCCTCAATCTTTTTTCCATTAACAATGATGGTTGGAGTGGACTTTAAATTAAATTGAGTCGCTCCATTGATTGAAGCAATGACTTTATCTTTAATTTCTTTATTTTCGAGGCAACCCTTGAGTCCGTGCTTTTCAGCGATCTCTTTAAGTACACCATCGCGAAGTCTATCTTGCTGAGCAAAGATTTCGTCATGAATAACAGCGAATTTTTTCTCATCGCAAGCAGCGATCATCGCTGCATCACAAGCATTTTCATGAAATTTATTTTTGATGTTGCTGTTACATTTATGATCAAGGGGATAAAAAAAATACTGAATGTTGATTTTATCCCCATAGCGTCTCACAAGCTCTGGCATTTGCTCCGCTACCACCTTACAAAAGGGACATTCAAAGTCAGAAAAAACCGCAATTCTGATGGGGGCCTCAGCATAATTTTTAGTCCCCATATGAACTTTATAAGGAGACTCGTTGGAAGGGTCTCCCATGGCAGCCAGCTTTCTAAATTGTTCTACCACTCCCGCATTCAATTTGCCTTTTACATCTTCTTTGCTTGAAGTGTGTTGGTAAAAGAAAAATGATCCGATGAGAAGAACAATCCCCCAAATCCCAGAAATTTTTAGATCTGGCTTCCATGTATTGAGTCCACCCTTGTGAAGCAGGAAAAAAGCAATACCAGAAAGAACGTAATAAACTGTACAGAATGGGCATAAGCTACCCAATGCCCCAAGTGAAAAAATGAAAAGAAGGATACAGCCAAGGAAATTATATTTTGAAAAAGCATTGGAGGTCTTTTCCAGGGACTCACTTGGCATAAGGGCCGTAAATAAAAACATAAGTCCAATCACGAGGCCAAAAAATGATGTCGGAACACCAAAGACGTGCGCAAGTTTTGAATAAGTCGCGGCATCACAATTAAAAAAATCTGAGATATTGCAAAGACTGGAGGCACCTCCAAGTTGAGCTGGATAAAGAGTGCTGTAAAAATGTGTCGTAAGATAAGTACTTACTCCAACCATGGCCGCTGCATTTAAAATGAAAAGAAAGTTCATCCCAGTCATTCCATTAAGTGTTAAGCCTTTTTTTGCTTCCATAATTAAGATCCTTTTATATAAATATTCCAATTTCTTTGAGTCGTTTTATCTCTTCTATAACTATGATACATGGGATGACAGAACGTGCAGTCATGACTAATTGTGATGGTGAGATGGGGATGAAGATCTTTCAGTCTTTTTTCAGCTTCTGCTTGTAAGTTAAAAAATAATTTTTCTTTTTTCTCATGGAAAAAAGAGCTTTGGGGAAAGTTCTCTCTAAAATCTTGTGACACTTCAAAGCAGCAAGATTGAATACTCGGCCCAATATAAGCTGTTAGGGGCTGAATGCTTTTTATTTCTGATTGTTGAAGAATCCCGTTGGCCAGTCCTCTCCATCCTGCATGCAAAAAGACCACTCCCGATTCACCCTCTATAACGACAGGGAGGCAATCTGCAGTTTTAATCGCCAGCGGATTTTTGTAATCAGTCCAATTCACAATGATCCCATCAGCTTCGCATGGGATTTCATTTAAATGTACAATATCGTTCCCATGGACTTGAGTCACCTGATGAAACGGAAAGTCCGGTCTTTCAGTCCTGGTTTCAAATCTTCCGAGATTGAGTTGTTTTGATAAGCAAATGGGCATGGTGGTATTGTAGCTCTAAAATCAAGGGCTATAAAGAGTGGATTGTGGTTTGAAAAATTTCAGGTACTGGCGCACTGAAGTGCAGTTTTTCTTTAGTTATGGGATGAATAAAACCGAGTTCTCTTGCGTGGAGCAGTTGATAAGGATAATTATCTAGGTTTTTCCTGATTTGTTCAGGCAGCTTTTTCAGATGAGAGGCTCCCGACCCATAAACAGGGTCACACAACACTGGGCAGTTCAGCAGCTGGGACATATGGACTCTGATTTGGTGAGTTCGACCTGTTTCAAGTTTTAGTTCCATGTGAGTACAGTTTTCAAATTTTTTCAAAACTCTAAAGTGAGTAATGGCCTTTTTCCCCCCTCGCACATTCGCACTCATCTTGAGTCGATTGGTAGGATGCCGACCAATGGTTGAAGCGAGTGTTCCCTCAGTGGCATTAGGGACTCCTGCAATCAAGGCCTCATATTTACGATCAATATCGTGGGTTGAAAAAAGTTGAACTAATCCCTCATGAGTTGTTTGATCTTTGGCCACAACCATAACTCCAGAAGTGCCCATATCTAATCGATGAACAATACCCGGCCTTTTTTCAGAGCCGATTCCTTTAAGATCCGGGCAATGGTAAAGGATCGCATTCACCAGTGTTCCAGTATAATGCCCTGGAGCTGGATGAACCACCAAACCCGCTGGCTTGTTAATGATAATGAGATGTGAATCTTCAAATAATATGTCCAAAGGAATATTTTCTGCCAAAAGATCACTTGGTAAAGGAGGGGGAACTTCAATGTCAATTTTTGTTCCCGCGGGAGGCATTTTATTGAGACTCAAAGAAATTGTCTCAGAGGAGATATCCTCATCTTCAAAAAGTCTTTTTATGGTTGAGCGAGAAAATTGAGGGAGTTTATGAACGAGATAGAGATCAAGTCGTTTAAATTCTAACTTGTCCTCTGGACCGACAATAATTTCAAAGCTGTCGCTCTCAGAGGAATAATCAGTCATTTATTTTTGGTTCTTAAGCTTTTTAAAGTGCAAAAGATAGCTTGGAGCTACAACCTCTGGGTTGAGCTTTAAAACTTTTGCATATTGAAAAACGTAACCTCTCACATAAACATCGGCCGGAAGTTTAGATAACTCCTCATTTTCGAGTGCAGTGAGATGAGTTTTTGAAATTCTAGTCATTTCTGCCATTCTTTCAACAGATACATTTTTGTATTCACGAATTTTCTTGAGGAAGGCACCAGTGAAGTCCGTGGTATTTTGAATTTCTCTTTCAAATTCAGTATTTTCTTCATACTCAAGTCCAAACTTCTTCTGGGCCGTGAGTTTTGAAACTTTAGCTTCAATTAAATTTGATCCAAAGTCTTCATACTGGACTGTATCTTTAGGCCGGCTTTCAAATGAAGCCACACCTTGAGCTGGGCTTGGCATAGAGTAGTTCAAGTTAAAACCAGACTGATTGAAGCCCCGGAGTCTGTCATACTCTCTTCTTTTCTCAGGAAAACCAATGACTGAATAAGCTTCTTCAATTTGAGTCAGAACAGAGTCACACTCATCTTTTGTCATGAGAGAGTAGAGGGCCACACTATCACCAGAATAAGCATTTCTAGCTCTTAGATATGCACTTTCAATTTCTTGAGGTGAAGCATTGGTAGAGATTTCTAGGACATCGTAATAGTTTTTCTTTTCAGCATCCATGCCTACGGACCCTTTAGTATTCAATCAACCGATGAACAATTCGGTCAAAGTTATTAACTAATTTTGAGTTTGGAAATTCAATAAGTAATGGTTTGCGCTTGCGCACACTCTGCCAAACTGACTGATCATAATCAAGATAGCCAGGGAAAGTCATTTCAATCCCAAAGTAGCGACGACAAATACTCTGAATCGAATAACCAATATCAATGTCGGCCTGAGATCTAACCTGATTGATAATGAGGTTCGGTCGAAATTGCGCCATCTCGGCCTTTACTCTTAATCCCACTTCAGGATTAATTTCAGCAATTTTTTTAATGAGTTCAGCCGGTGAGGATTGTCCACCCGAGGTGATTTTTGCATTCATGGATTCAAGAATCATGGGCTCAATATCTGCAACACCTTCGACCATTTTAAGACGGCGATAAAAAACAGACTTGATAAAGCGGTAAGTGTTTTCAATTGAAGTTGGTTCTGGAAGAACCACCAAGATTCCCTTGTCCGCCGTGATGAAAAAATCAATCGTGTTAAAAGCAGTCCCTGCACCAAGATCAAAAAGAATATAGTCAGCATCTAGCTCAGTGAGTTTTCTAATGATTTGGTTTTTGTGCATATGCTTGAGGTTGGCCATGCCAAGCTCATCTTGAGCACCACTAATAATTTTTAAATTTTGAATGGGAGTTGAAACCAATAGGTCTTCAAAATTAGTAATTTTTTTTGAAACATAATCAGAAAGCGTCATTTGAGGAATAGGAAGACCAAGACATGTATGGAGATTGGCCCCACCTAAATCTAGATCCACAGCAACAACTTTATTACCCATGAGGGCCAAGCAAATGGCCACGTTGGCAGAAACAAGACTTTTGCCTACGCCACCTTTACCACCACCAACCGCCCAAATCTTTTTTGAGTGGGTGACGGTTTCTTCCGAATCCATTTCGTTATTCATCATAATTTTCTTCTCTTGAAGAAATTATATGAACCTCTTTCAGGGTTTGGGAAGGAATTAGATGAATGATTTTCGCGAGATAGATAATATTTATGAAAAAATAGCCTTCCTTGGGTAGACGGTAGGAGCGGAATCCATTAAATTGAGTGAATAGACTCTAAAGATAGTTGGATTTTGTTTAATCCTCGTGACTAAAGGAAGTTGAGATGACGACATCGCATTCTCAAAATTATGATTCATCCCTAGATAAGGTTCTTCATAAACGCTCTGACCTGCATTTACTAAGAAAGCTTTGGCATATCTCTACTGGCTCAATCGGCCTTTATTTATTTAGTGCAATGAGTTATAGTCAATCATTCTGGGCCTTCCTGGCTTTTGGGATAGCCATTTTTGGCCTGTCGATGGATTTAGCGAGAACTAAATTTCATAAAATGAATCATCTCGTGATCAAGATCATGGGCCCCTTGATGCGTCGATCAGAAAAAGAGGGATTGAGTGGGCTGCCATTTTACGCCCTCGGTGTTTCTCTCTCTTTATTTTTCTACCGCAAAGAAATAGCGATCCTCTCTATTATGTTCCTGGTTTTTTCTGATCCTCTCTCATCTTTCTTTGGTGTTTTGTATGGAAAAGATAAGATCATGCCGAACAAGTCCCTCCAAGGGGCCGTCGCTGGATTTTTTGTCTGTTACCTCATCACGCTTTTCTACACCATGAACCATGTGACGATAGGGAACCATATTTTAATTTTCGCGGTCGTTGCTGGTGTGATTGGATCTTTATCAGAGCTTATTTCAGCTTTTAATATTGATGATAATCTCACGATCCCAGTCGTTTCAGGTTTGGGTATGACTGTCCTTAATCATTTCGTGACCGTATTTCCATGAAAAAAATTGTTACCTGTAGTTCTTTGTTTTTCTCTTTAGCGTCTCAAGCCGCCCTTATTCCGGTTGATGGTTTTGACCAATCAAAATTAGAAAGTGTGCTGAGAAAAATACCTGAATCAGTTCTTAAGGAAGAAAATCACACAAACTTCAAACGCAAGTTCCATGAATTTCCAGCAACTTCAAATGCCGGATTTAAAATTAAATGCCAGGCCGATTATTTTTTAGAGGCGACGGTTCCGAGTGAGAAGAAATGTCAGGTTGAAGTTGAAAACTTAACATCAGATACAGATGAAGTTTCAGTCACCATATCGGATGAGAAACTTGTGATGTCTTTAAGAGCAGCTTTCTCCTATGGGCAAGCTGTGAAGTCGTTTTATTCTACCGAGAGAGTTCAAGGTCTATCGCTCGAGAGAAAATATCGAGAAATTTTTCGTTATGCTTTTGTCTGCCAAGAAAAAAGCTGTCTTGTGACTTTTGCTAAAATTCCTGAGTAAATCTAAATTCTTTCAAATGAATAAATAAAAGAGCCCCGCATTCCTGCAGGACTCTTTTCAACTTTAATTTAACTAATAGAAAGGATCTCAGTTATTGATAAAGATAGCACTTTCATTGAATGCTGAGTCATCAAAGCTTAACAATCCTTTTGCTGAGTTATCCGCCCAGGCCTGAAAAGCTGCTGCTCCAGAAAAGTTATGAAAACCAGAATCATATCCAGGATAAGATGAACAAGTTCCAACTTCTTGATCGTCAGTAGGTACGGCAGATGATTTATAGTTCATGCAAATATTGGTCCCATCATAAGCCCCGTAAATGCCTCCCCAGGTTCCATTATCAATATCATTAAAGGCACTCGCAAAACGCACTCCCGTTACTGTCTCTAAAATAAGAGATGTGGAAACGTTACCCGTCACATAACCTCGTGTGTGATATCCATTATTAAATGACCAACTTTCGAAACGTAGCTCATCTGAGGAATTGTCAATCAGGAATGAAACGACTTCATAAGATGCCATGCGGTTAATTGTTCTAAATCCTAGTTGTGTGTCATTACTGCGCAATTGAATTGTGTAACTAAAACCAGTTGATACGCAGTTCTCAATTGTAGAAGTATAACTTAATTCAGGCAGACTGATGATACAGACGTCAATCACTTGAGTCCAAGGGCTGCCATCTCCAGCAGCCTCTCTGATTCTAATAGTTGGAGTCATCGTTCCATCAGCTGTAGTGATACTAAATGTTATTTCATCAGATGTAAGGGGAGATACAGGAAAGGTTAAAGACATTTGTGACTCAATTCCAGCAATAATTTGATTCACTTGATCCAATGATCCTAAAATTGTCTCTGGTGAACCATCATTGTTTTGTAAGATACACCCGATATAATCCGCAGATGACGATGCAGATGAACCCATTCCAGTACAATGAGGATCATAAGCTTCGATTCCCATGGATGAAGAGAGAGATTGAAGGATTTTTTTTGAGGCCAGTTCAGCTCCTGCCGTACTAATCGATTGTTGAGCTTTACTGATGGTCTGCCCCGCAAATCCTAGAGTGCTACCAGATGACGAATTATCGCTTCCACAACCAACGGCCAAAGAAAGCATTAATATTGGTATAAAACTTTTTCGTAGAAAATTCATTTTTTCCTCCATGACTAAAAGATGAAATATTATTTTGAGCTTAATAGAATGCTGAAAAAAAGAGACTCAAAAAAAAGTGAGAGACTTTAAGGACTAATTTGCTGAATGAGAACTTTGGTTCCAACTAATTCCGGAGAGTTATTAATTTCTCTAGATATCCAGTCAAGTTTTAAGTTTTGTTTTTGAGAAAAGGTAAGAGCGATTTTAATCCCAAGTCCGTTAGTAAAGTTTTCAGCGGATTTTAAAACACTATAATTTTCAGAAATATGATTCGGCGAAATGCCCGGACCTTCATCTTGAATGCTCCAGACAATAATCTTTTCAGGAGTCATCCAGGTTTTTAACGTAATGGTGGAATGATTTGGACTAAATTTAATGGCGTTCGTCATGAGGTTGGTAAAAATTTGATAAGCGAAAGCCTCAGGATGCACATAGAGTTTATGCTGATGAGTTTCTCCCTCAATTTTTAATTGGATAGACTTTTCTTCTAATCTACCTTTAAGCCAGGGAGTGATGTGATTCATGACTTCATCTAAACTCACCCAAGTGCGAGGCAACTCAATATGAGCATCATGAGAGGAAAGGCTCTCAACATTCGAAATAACTTCTCGAATCACCATTTGGGCATTCTCAATGCGATTAATCGTTTTGAGTTCAAGATCGTTCTGGGCTTCTTTTCTTAGTTTTCTCAAAAATTGAAGCGTATAGACCATGGGCTCTTTTATATCGTGGCTTAAAATATTTAGGAGACGGTAGCGCCACTGGGCCTCGATTTGTAGTTTTTTTTTATCCTCTTCAATTTTTTTGAGTGAATCTCTCCAGGCGTTTACAATAACCTTCACCTGAATTGTTGTCATGATAAGAACAGAGAGGTCGGTGATGCTTCTAAGAATATGAAGATTTTCTTCTTTCATTCTTTTATGCAGGTACCACGTCTCAACAAAGGGAAAGAGAGGAAGCAGTAATAATAGAACACAAATAGAACCCATCACGTATTTTGTTTTTCGATTCTCACCAAACATCATTAAAACAAGAATGAACTGTGGGATAGCGACTAAATTAATATGTGAAGTTGGGCCTAAAAATGAACAGGTCCAAACTGAGACAATCGCATTGGCCAATTGAGATGTTAAATTGAGAAAATAAGCTGGGACTTTAGATTTCTTAAACCAATAGGGAGCTCCAATTAAAAAGAAAAAGATATTAACGATGAGAGCGACTTTGAGATTAAAATCCTGAGGTGTAAAGTAAGCAGAAAAAAGTAGAATGATGACACAGTAAAATAATGTGAATTTTTGCACATACTTTTGGCCCGTCAGTCGCTCACTATTTGAATCAACATCTTTCATATTTCATCTTTAGAGATGAGTGATACTTTTTCTTGCTCCTTACTCACTCGCATTTGCCATGAGGAAAGCTTTTTATTTAATTTCCAAATGAATGTATTGATGGTTCCAATTTCAACATGTGGAATCCGCCAAACTTCATCTCTTAAATAGTTCAGGTCTACAGATTGTGGATGATTTCTCATGAGAAGATTGAGGAACTGAAACTCTATTTTAGTTAAATCAATGTCATGATCATTAAGGCGAGCAATGAGTTTTAGAGGTTGAACCGAGAGCCCTTCTAAAGCCATTTCATGATCTATTTTTCTACTATGACCTCTTTTGATGGAATTAGTTATTCTTAAGCTAATTTCCTCTGGAGTCATGGCCTTCCACATGTAATCTTCGATCCCGAGTTTAAGGGCCATCAGCCTGGTTTGAATGGATTCATCATTAGAGAGAACAAGGATAGGGGATGAAATCCCAAATTGTTTGATATGTTCAATGCTATTGATGCCCTGGCATCCGTCAGCAAGTTCCATGTCGATGAGAAAGGCAGCGTATTGGTGAAGGTCTATGGATGATATTTGTTTAAATTCACTGAAGCTTTTTAAAATTTTGAGCTGAAAACTTTGTTCGAAATCTTCTCGAAAAATATCAATGAGCTGAGGATCGTCTTCTAACCATAAAATTGTGGGTATCGAGGATTCATTGATGATATTCATAGATTAAATCATCATATCACCTGGCAAAATCCTGACCAAATTATAAGTAGTTAAGTGAGGACTCAATTTTTTTTGAGTCCTCGTATTATTGCCAGCTTACTCTTTAACTACGAAATTACATATCTTTCCAGGCACATAAATTTCTTTAACAATCGTGCCCTGAAGGTATTTGGCCACTTTCTCATCCGCCTTAACTAGGGCAAAGAAATCATCTTTGGAAATATCCGCCGGCACATCAAAAGTTCCCCGGGTCTTTCCATTGACTTGAACCGCCATGGTGATGGTGTCGTCTTTGGCCAGATTAGCATCAAAGACAGGCCAAGCTTCATAGGTGAGAGTTTTAGAGTGACCTAAGTGACTCCAAAGTTCTTCCGCTAAGTGAGGCGCAAAAGGACATAAGACGAGAGCGAATTTTTCAGCAGTCTGTTTTGTCACTTTACCTGTTTTATAGACGTGATTCACAAAAATCATCATTTGCGATATGGCCGTGTTAAAGCGCATCTCTTCAATGTCTTCTGTGACTTTTTTCATCAG
>CANEVK010000011.1 GCA_947442115.1 Bacteriovoracaceae bacterium
GTCCTCTGCTGCCCCGGTAGAAACTTCAACCACCAGCAGTTTTCTCTTTCGCCTCAAATTGCAGCCTGCCCAGGTTGTTCTACTCTCTTTTGGCGGTTGGATTCTTCTCGGAGCACTTGTCCTGATGCTACCTGTTTCTGCCAATCCTGGTCGATCCATTGCTTTTATCGATGCCCTCTTTATGTCAACTTCTGCGACTTGTGTGACAGGTCTGGCCTCCATTTCTTTAGTAGATGACTTGAGTGTCTTCGGGCAAATGGTTCTTTTGGTTCTTTTGCAAGTCGGTGGTCTTGGGATCATGACTCTTTCAAGTTCGATTGCAGTCATCATGGGGCGTAACCTTCAAATGCGGGAACAAGTGATTATGCAGGATGTTTTGGATACATCTGGTTCAGAGGAATTATTAAAGCTCGTTGTTAATATTATTCAATATACTTTTGCGATTGAATTTGTTGGTGCGCTCTTACTTACGATTGGGTTTTATCAAGAGGGTTTTGAGATTGGTCAATCAATCTACTATGGGTTTTATCATGCAATTTCAGCTTTCTGTAATGCTGGATTTGCTCTGTGGAATAATAACCTAGAGGATTTTAAGTTCTCTCCACTCATTCATTTTACCATCGCTTTTTTAATTATTTTGGGTGGTATTGGGTTTTCTGTGATTAAGGAGCTGATTGTTGCGGTTAAACAAAAAAGATCATTCAAAAATTTTTCGGTGCATACCAAAATTGTTCTCACAACGAATACCATGTTTTTAATTGGTGGAACACTTTATCTTTTCTTTGGTGAGTACCTGCATACTTTTAATGACTACAGTATGTGGGAGAAATTCCAAGTCGCTTTCTTTCAGTCTACAACCACGAGGACAGCTGGGTTTAATACGATTAATTTCTCTCTCCTACAGCCTCACTGTATCTATCTCATGATCCTTTTTATGTTTGTCGGTGCGTCCCCAGGATCTACTGGAGGTGGTGTGAAGACAACTACCTTTGCGATCCTCTTACAGTCTGTGACCGCCACACTTAAAGGGAAGCAGGATGTGGAGTTTTTTGAACGAACGATTCCCGCCCAGACGGTGGTCAAATCCATCGCTATCTTTATTATTTGTATTATTGTGGTAAGTGTCGGTGTCCTTGTTATGGCCCGAGTCGAGCCAGATAAAAGTTTTTTATCACTTCTCTTTGAGGTGGTGAGTGCTTTTGGTACAGTCGGTTTAAGTTTAGGAATCACTCCTTTTTTATCTGTGATTGGGAAATTGTGTATTGTCGCTCTTATGTTTCTTGGCCGTGTAGGACCACTAACATTAGTTCTCGCAGTTGGAAGTCGAGTCATTTTACCAAGTGAAGTTGAATACCCAGAAGGGAAAGTTTTAATAGGATAAAAATATGATTGTTGCTGTAATTGGATTAGGGACATTTGGCGCTAAAACTGCAGTTAGGCTTTTTGAAAAAGGAGCTGAAGTTCTTGCGATTGATTCCCAGGCTGAATTAGTCGATCGAATAAAGGATAAGGTCTCACATGCTATTTGCATTGATGTGACTCAAGAGCGCTCACTTCGGGCCGTGAATATTTCTGATGTCGATACGGCAATTGTTTGTATTGGTGATAATATTGAAATGAGTATCATGGCGGTTGCCATGTTGAGAAAACTTGGGGTTGGAAGAGTTATTGCCCGGGCGACGAATCAGCTTCATGAACACGTTTTAAAAGAAATTGGTGCTTCAGAGATTATCAAGGTTGAGGAAGAGATGGGAGAAATTGTGGCAAGTAAAATTGCGGCCCCTCACGTTTTACAGCGCTATAATTTTGCAGCAGGATACTCGATTGTTGAAATTAAGTTAGGAAAGTCATTCGAGGGGAAAACACTTGTTGAATCTCAAATTAGACAAAATTATTCACTCAATATTGTTGCTCTTCAGAAAAGAGTTCCTTACATCAGTGAAGAGGGTAAAGCTTCATACCGCATCGTGATTAATGACTCACCATTGCCGATGGATGTTATTGAAGCGGATGATATTGTTGTGTTGGTAGGAAGTGAAAAGAATTTGGATCGTTTTTTTCAAGATCTTGAAGAAGTGTAATCGGAGTTATTATGCATTTATCACTCAAAAAAAGAGTTGCTACAAGTTTTATTATCGCGAATATTGTTGTCCTTGTGATGGGATTTACGGTCTTTTATTTTCTGGATTCTCTGAATAATCAGATCTCAAATATTACCGTCAGTTCAAATTCAATTTCTCACTTAACTGATGAAGTCAGGATTTCTGCTGTTTCGATTTTGAAGATGCAAAAGAAAATATTAACCACCAAGCCAACATCTGAGGATTTAAAACGACTGGAAAATCTTTGTGAAGGTTTTCAATCCCAGCTGCAGAGATTAGATGGCTTTTATACAGATATTGAGCCTAAAAAGATTATTTCACGGATGCAGGGGTATGTAGATTCACTAAAAACGATTGTGAGTAAATCTTCACTCTTCTATCGTGATGGAGAAGGACTCTCAACGATTAATGAATTAACAGATAAAATTCTCGAAGCCTTTTCTGAATTTCAAGACATTCAATATTTTCAGAACGAACAAAGAGATAAGCAGGTCAAGGGCATTATTGGCGAGACCAGAAGAAATATGCTGATTACGCTAATTATTACCTTTCTTGGAACAATCCTTTTATCACTTGTTGTTCCGGGAAAAATCGCCATGCCTTTTAAGAAAATTAATGATGCTGTTCGTGAATTACAAGACTGTAATTTTGATGTTTCCATTTATTATGATCAAGATGATGAAATTGGTGAGCTTGCCAAAGAACTAAACAAAATGATCATAAATATGAAGAAGTTTGAGCAACTCAGGACAGATCGAATTTCTGTCGAGCACCGAAAGTTTGATACCCTGGCCAACATGATTAAGAAAAATATCATGATTTCTAATGCTAAGGGGGAGCTTGTTTATATGAACAATCCTATGTACTCCCTTTTGGAAATGCAGTCAGATGACGTCATGAATAAGCTCATTACAGATACTATGATGCCAGACTCGATTGTTGAGACCTATGAAATCGCGATTAAGCGGCGCTCAAAAATTGAAAATGCAGAGGTTAATATTCCCAAGCGTAAAAAAGTGCTCAATTCTGAGACGGGAGAGTATATGTTTGAGGAGACTGAGGAAGTTTTCCAAGGTTATGCCAACGTTATTCCTATCCGCGCCAAAGAATCAAACCTTGATTATTACATGATGATTATCTCGAAAGAGGTCTTTGTTTAGGCCATCTCTTAGTGTATGCTTGACCCGCAACGTAAATAAAGGTCAAGCAGCTCTATGGATACAAGTCTCATCCGAAATTTTTCAATTATTGCCCACATTGATCACGGTAAGTCGACACTGGCCGATCGTATTATTGAGATGACCAAGGCGATCACCGATCGTGAAAAAACGGATCGTTTGTTAGACAATATGGATCTCGAGAAAGAGCGTGGTATTACCATTAAGGCCCAAACCGTTCGTCTTCAGTATAAGGCCCATGATGGTAAAACCTATTTCTTTAATCTCATCGATACTCCGGGACACGTAGATTTTACTTATGAAGTTTCACGTTCTCTAGCTTCTTGTGAGGGAGCACTGCTGATCGTGGATGCTTCACAAGGTATTGAAGCTCAAACATTGGCCAACGTTTATATGGCGCTGGAAAATAATCTTGAAATTCTTCCTGTGATAAACAAGATTGACCTGCCTCATGCTGATCCTGAAAAAGTTAAAAAAGAAATTGAAGATGTCATAGGCTTAGATGCTTCTGAAGCTCCTTTAGTTTCTGGAAAGTCAGGGCTGGGTGTAGATGTACTTTTAGAAGAAATCGTAAAAAAGATCCCCCCTCCAGAAGGAAAGGTGGCAAATCCACTACAGGCACTGATTTTTGATTCTTGGTTTGATTCATACCGTGGTGTGGTTGTTCTCGCTCGTATTATGGAAGGTAATCTTAAGGTCAAAGACAAAATTCATTTTAAGTTCTCAAGTCAAGATTACGAAGTTCTTAAGCTTGCTGTTCATCGGCCATTTTATTCTGAAGTGAATGAGTTAGGTGCTGGTGAAGTGGGGATGATTATTTGCGGAATTAAAACCGTTCGCGATGTTAAAATCGGAGACACCATTGTTCATTCGGACAAGAAAGATTCCACTCCAACTCTTGCTGGATATAAAGAAATTAAACCGATGGTTTTTTGCGGAATCTTTCCCGTTGATTCTGAAGAATATGAAATTTTGAAGGAGGCCCTTGAAAAACTGGCCTTAAATGATTCTTCATTTACCTATGAACCAGAAGTTTCCCAGGCTTTAGGTTTCGGTTTTCGTTGTGGTTTCTTAGGGCTTCTCCACATGGATATTATTCAAACAAGACTTGAGCGTGAATTTAACCTCGCTCTTATTTCTACGGCCCCTTCTTGTAGTTATGAGGTTATTACAAATTCAGGGGAAAAGATTATTGTCGATAACCCCTCTAAGCTGCCTGATCCCGGACAAATTGAAAAAATTCTTGAACCGACAGTGAAGCTTTCTATTCATTTACCGAATGATTATGTGGGGAAAATTATAAAACTCTGTGAAGACCGTCGAGGCCAGCAGCAGGCGATTAATTATATTACTGAAGATAGAGTGCAACTCATTTATATACTTCCTCTCTCTGAGATGATGTTTGATTTTTATGACCAATTAAAATCCCTTTCTAAGGGATATGCCTCAATGGACTATGAACTTAATGAGTACATGGATTCAGATATGGTGAAGTTAGATGTTCTTCTTAATGGTGATAAAGTGGATGCTCTTTCTGTTATTACACATAGGTCTACTTCACACCAAAAAGGGAAAGACCTCACTCATCGCTTAATGAAAGTTATTGATCGTCAGCAATTTGATATTGCTATCCAAGCGGCCATAGGATCTAAGGTGATTGCTCGCGAAACTGTGAAGGCCCTTCGAAAAAATGTTCTTGCGAAGTGTTATGGGGGAGATGTTTCCCGTAAGAGAAAACTTCTCGAGAAGCAAAAAGAAGGGAAGAAGCGGATGAAAATGGTCGGGAATGTAGAAATTCCTCAAGAAGCCTTCTTGGCAGTTTTGAAGACGGAAGAGTAGAATACCATATGCTTGAAACTGTTCATGAACATCTAGATACTGTCCTTGGCCTCTACACTCAAGGTTCGCACTTTGAAGAACTCAAAGCTGCCAAAGAGAAATATTTCTCTTTAACTGGAAAGTTAGATGAGGATAAGGATGAATTTGAATCAAGAATGAATTGTTTCAATGACTGGTATATTTTTCAATATCGTGATGAGAATAGTTCAAAAGTGATTGAAGATTACATCAGAACAAATCAACTTGATGTTGAACTTTCTCAAGCTCTACTTAATGTCAATCATTCACTCTTTAATTTTTCAAAAATTAATTTCAGAAAACAAATTGTTCTCCATGACATTCTTCACGATGAAAAAATAGTACTCATGAAGAATCACCCCACGATTTCATTAATGGAGGGTGACGTTTTTACTGGAAGAGTGATTAAGTTCAAAGGCGAGCATTATCTCTTGAGAGGAGTTTGTACTCTTCCTCAAGGTGTAAAATCGATACTTAAAAAACAATCTAAAAAAGTGCGAAAATTAAATAGCTTTGAAGAAGAATTAAATTTCTTATTACAGCTTGAAAGTTTGAAAACCAAGGCCATGCACTACTCCCACATAGACCCTTCAAAAATTTTTATTTTTTAATTATTTTCTTTTACTCAAGAGATAAGGAATAGCACCTATGAGGTTCACTGAGAGTGAGACCACAAAATAGATGTTAAAAAGAGAAGCGCCGTTCTGAATTCCTGAAAATTCAAATAGAGTCTGGAAAATGGCATGACCAACTCCTAGTCCAGAAGGGGCTATTGGCAGAGCGAGGGCCATGAGTCCCAAAGGAAGAAAGGCAACAGCTTGAATAAAATCCATTCTGCCATCAACAAATGAAGAAATTAAAGACCAGAAAATCAGCACACCAATAAATTGAATGATGATTGAAAGGCCTATCGCCTTAAGAATTTTAGATCTAATGAGTACCAAATCATCCCAAAGGTTAACTAATTGGCCCATGATCTTGGGAAGTAGGAGAGCTTGAATTTTTGTGAGTATCTTTCTGATGTAGTGATGCCAATACATAAAGAGAATAACTGCTAATGTAACTAAAAGAACGAGAATGTGATTAAATTTTAATAGAGGGGCCATGGCCGGAGCGCTCTGAAGAATATGACCTGAAAAAATAAGAGAAAAGAAGCCAACTAATAAAATAAGTCCTGCCAAACCCATCACTCGATCGATAAGAATCGAGGCAAATAAAAACTTTTTTGAAAAATGTCTTTCAAATTTTTGGACGTAGATAATTTTAACTAGATCTCCAGTGACACTTCCAGGTAAGACACTACTAAAAAATTGTCCAATCCAATTAATTTTAAACAGTCCAAAAACAGGTATATCGACTTGACTTCTTGCCTTCAGAATACTTTTCCACCGATAAGAAACAAGAGTCAAATTTAAAACAGATAGTGTGATGGCCAGGAGGACAGAAAGGGGTTGATTCGCAAGATTGGCCAAGAGCTTGAAATCTAGTTTGCCAGACTGGAGAAGCCAAATGACTAGACCTGTAGTGATAGAGAATTTGGCTAAATTAATAAAAATAGTTTTCAGCATGATGAGATGATTTTATAACTTCACTTACCAATGGTAAATCTGAAAAGGACACACCTCAATGAAGATCGGCGTTATTCAACTTCAATCAGTACTTGATCCAAATAAAAATCTTGAGACGATTAGGAATTTTCTCAAGTCTGCCGTTCAAGAAAAAGCACAAGCAGTCTTTCTTCCTGAAGTCTTTTATTCCATGTCAGATGGCACTCAACCCACTCCCTATTTAATTGAAGGACATAATGAGCATTACGAAGCCGTTCGAAGTTTGGCCAAAGATTTTAGTCTTTATGTGTTAGGTGGATCAGCAGCAACTCTCGTCGATGGAAAAATTTTAAATCGATCTTATAATTTTAATCCAGAGGGAGAGGAGATTGGTGCCTACGATAAATTAAATCTTTTTTCCTGTGATCTCTCTAAGCATCCAAGTCACCAAATTATTGATGAGGGAAAAGTTTATTCCAGAGGCGATAAAGCGAGGATGATAAATGTAGAGGGATTTAAAATAGGTCTCTCGATTTGTTTTGATTTGAGATTCCCAGAATTGTTCAGATCTTATTCCGCCCATGGGGCTAATCTACTCTCTATTTCATCTGCTTTTACTGTTCCGACTGGGAAGGCCCATTGGCATACCCTGCTTAGAGCAAGGGCCATTGAGAATCAATGTTATGTTGTCGCTTCTGCTCAATGGGGAAAACATAATGAGCGCTTGAGTACTTTTGGTCATTCTCTAGTCGTCGATCCTTGGGGAGAAATTCTCGTCGATGCTCAAGAGGGAGAAAAAATAGTTTTTGCTGAATTAAGTTTTGAAAGAATCAAATCTGTAAGAGAGAGACTCGATGTTTTGCGGGAGCCAAAGCCTTACATATAAGGATTAGTTCCATTTTGGTGGTCTGTAACATCCACCACTTCCTGAATATCTGGAAAATTTTGCTTAATGAGATTTTCAATCCCACCCTTGAGAGTTGCTTTTGAGCTAGAACAACCTTGGCAACCACCGAAAAATTTAACAAAAAGTATGTTGTTGTCTACGTCTATGATTTCAACATTGCCACCGTGCTGAGCAAGAGCAGGACGAATTTGTTGGTCAAAAATTTTTTCAAGTTGGGCAATCATAAATTTGAAAGATTCTGAGTTTTAAAATCCTGCACAAGTGCTTGGAGATTTTTTTCAGGTTGTTTGTTGTAAGTAAAAGGGGGAACCCAAGTCACACTTTCGACATGTCCATCTTGAGTTATTTTATAAATTCTACCTTCTTCAGGTTTTCCAGCATAAAACCAGCTTGGATTTTCATTTTGAATATCTGCAGGGGACATTTGAACGAGAGTTAATTTTTTTAGCTCCGGATCTTCAATCTGGAGCGGGCGATGGAATTTAACGATGGCACTTGCGATCACTTCATCCCGAAGAGTCACAATAAGCTGTGAGGAATCTTCTAAAATATAAGTAATAATATTTCTTTGACGGGAGAAAGGAGCACCATATTCTTTCTCCAGTTCACTAACAGTCATCTGAAGACGGAGTTGAGAAAGACTGACCTTTTTACCCTGGCTCTCTCGAGCACTAAAATAAGCTAGAGCAAAGACTGTCAAAATCACAGTGAACCATGCACCTAATCTTTTCATAAAGCCTCGCATTAAAATAAGGGTAGGATTATTTAATCACTCTATGTCATTTTTGGCTAGCAGTTTAGTATCAACCGATAGCTATTTAGTCCCAAGCTTTATAAAATTGAGTTCTAATAAATAAAATACAAGTAGCTTATGCGCGTTATGTTTCCCATCTGAATTTCTTTATCAAAAAAGTCAGTTTAGTCTCACAAAAAAATAGGAGCGGATGCTAAGAATAAATATGTCGACTGATTTAATTATCCTTACTGCACCTCCGGCCTCGGGAAAAACTTTTTGGATGGAATCATTTGCCAAAAATTTTAATAGCTCTGTTTTATTTATTTCACCTCTGCGTGCCTTGGCCGAAGAATGTAAAAAGAGGTCTTCAGGCGAATATGAGATTATGACGCCAGAGGAGTGGTTTAATAAAAGGTGCCATTTTCCAATTGTGGTGATTGATGAGTTTCATCTTTTTTTCTACTGGGGTCTAAGCTTTCGCTATCAGATGTGGGAGGCCTTTTATGACATGGTTACTTGTGCCGATCTTGTCATCGTTTTAACCGCCACACTGACTAAAGAGATGCGAGATGAAATGGCTTTGTTTCAATCTCATTTTGAAAAAATAATTTGGGTTGATCAAGGGAATCAAAAACTGAAATTTAAACCACAAAATTATATTAAAGTTCCTGATCTCTTTTTCATGCAACAACTCATTTTGAGTTCTGTGCTTGTTAGGCCTCAAACATCTCTGATTTTTTGTCAATATCGAAAAGAGGTGAGGGATTGGGAAGAGAAGCTCATTCAAAAGGGGTACAATGTTTTAAGTTGTGTTGGTGGGGAGGCTTGGGAGTTTTCAAAAAAATTAAATTTTAACGAACCACCGGACTTTATCGTTTCAACCACGGTTCTTTCACATGGAGTAAATCTCCCCAGTATCAAAAGGATTTTTTTTACTTACCAAGTTAAAGACATCAACTTTTGGTTACAAATGCTTGCCCGTGGGGGACGAAAAGGGGAGTCATTTGATGTTTATGCCCTGGAAAGGCCTTTTGAACTAAAGTGGAGCATCATATTTAATTTCTTGGCGATTCAGCGATTAAGTCTGAGAATAAAGATATCTAAACTTTATAAGCAGATTGAAGAATGGTTTTTGAAGGAATTGTGATTCATAAGGTTCCCTACAAAGAGCGAGATCTCATCGTGAAATTAATTTTACGAAGTGGAGCTCTAGGGAGTTTTTATATTTATGGCGGACAGGGTGGCGGGAAACACCACAAGCCAACAATTTTTGAACTTGGATCTATGGTTCGCATCAATATCCGTGAACAAAATAAATCTAAACTTGAGGGCCTAGAATTGATGGTCGCCTCTGAAACCCAGCGACTTTGGGAGCCAGATCAATTACGTCACAATATCCAAGCTTTTTATCTCGTGTGTCTTTATTTTGAAGTCCTTCAGAAATTCGCAGTTAATTTTCAATTAGGTTTCAGCGATCAAAATCAATCTGAGCATGAGGGGCTTTTTTCTGTGATGAGCAATGCTCTCTTTTATCTGAATGAGTCTTTAAAGTCGGGAAAATTTCAAGCTTCACAGCAACTCATGTTTTTTATGACTAAATTACTCTTTCATATGGGGATTATGCCGGAGACAGATCTTTGTTCATATTGCGGAAATAGTCTCATGGATTCAAAAATAGTGAGTTTCCTTCCCTCTGACGGTCATTTCGCGTGTGGAAACTGCGTGAATGCTGAAAATGATTTAGGGTTTCTTTTTAGGTTGAAAAAAGGCTATCAAACAAAATATCAAAATTATGCTGAGCTCACAGGATCAAATTTTCAAGAAGCCGATAAACTGATCCAGTACTTTTGTCATCACTTTCATTTAAGGCCAATTGAACTAAAATCCTATGATCTGCTTATGCGAATGTCCTAAGAAGCTACGCTTGAAGTGATTGGGCAAATTCCAAAAGAGTTTTAAAAAATGGAAAATCACTTTCCTTGGCTGGTTTTTGGCGCACAATAATCCCTTGGATTTGGGCATTATGACCAGACTCTGCATCAATCAGTTTATCTCCCACCATATAGGAGTGCTTAGGGCTTATGTGATGTTTTACGATAAGGTCTTTAATCATTTGCCCAGAGGGTTTTCGGCAAAGACAATGATCGCTGGGAGCATGAGGACAGATCGCAAAGTCTTTGAACGCTTCAAGTTTGTGGGCCCTAAGGTCATTTTGGAGTTGGCGATGAATAACATACACTGATTCAAGAGAGAAATAGCCTCGTCCTACACCAGACTGATTGGTCACGACAAAAAGTTCAAAACCCAACGATTCAAAAATTTTGAGGGCCTTAAAAGTGTCAGCAAACCACTCAATGTCTTCTACATGGGCGAGGTAGTTTTTATCAACAATCAGGGTGCCGTCTCGATCAAGAAAAATAGCCTTCCGCGTTTTAATTTACTTCGTCCTTGTTAAAGCTTAATATAGCCTCATGCTAAACGTGCTTAAGTTAATGTTCCCATATCTTCGTCCTTTTTGGAAGCAGGCCTTGCTCGCTACACTTTTATCATTTCCCCTCGCTGCCATCAAAGCTTACGAAGCTTTTCTGGTTAAGGATATTTTTGATAAAGGCTTTGCTGCTGGATCAAGCTCTGATGATGCTAGAAATCTTGCATGGCTCTTAGTCGCTCTCGGAATAATTAACTATCCTTTGCGCTATTTTCACTATTTTACTTTGAGACAAATTGTGGATAAGTCCACAAGAACGATTCGTTCAAAGATTTATCAAAAGTTCCAGTCACTTCCGACAAGTTTTTACTCTTCAAAAAAACAAGGGACACTGATTTCAACCGTCATGAACGACACGGCCGTATTTTCAGAGGCCTTTAAAAATTCACTGGAAGTTATTCGTGAGCCGATTACTGCGGTTTCCCTTTTGGGTGTTGCTTTTTATCATGATTGGCAGTTGACCTTGATTATTTTTGCCACTGCTCCTTTTTTTATCGGAACTTTTCACTATACAGGTAAGCGAATCCGACGCTATGTCGGCATGGCCCAGCAAGATACTGCTGAAATGACCCATACCGTGAATGAAGCTTTGGGTGGCCAAAAAATTATAAAGGCTTTTGGACTGAAAGATTATGTTGTCCTTCGCTTTGAAAAATTGCAGGATCTTTTTATTGTTCACAGAACAAAAAGTAATGCGGCTGAAGAGCACTCTCATCCTTTAGTGGAACTGATTGGTTCTTTTGCTTTTGCAGGGGTGATTATTTTTGCTCATCATCGCATTTCCACCGGGCAATTGACGACGGGGGGATTCATTTCTTTTGTAGCTGCTCTTGCGATGTTTATGGATCCTATTCGAAGATTCTCTAAGGCCAATGCCAAGATGAACCAGGCGCGAGCAGCTGCTTCGCGGATTTTTGGATTGCTAGATGTTGAAGAAGAAAAAGAGTTTGCTCAGAAAGAATTAAAAGAGTTTCAAAAGGAAATCGAATTTAAAAATGTCTCATTCACTTATGGTGAAGGACTGGTCCTCAAAAATCTTAATTTAAAAATTAAAAAAGGTGAAAAAATTGGTCTTGTTGGTCTTTCAGGATCTGGGAAATCAACTCTTGTCAGTTTACTCTTAAGACTCTACCCAGTGACGAGTGGTGAAATCCTCATCGATGGTGAGAATGTTAATAACTTTACTCTTGAATCCTTAAGAAAGACATTTGCACTTGTGAGTCAGGATATTTTTCTTTTCAATGACACCATCAAAGAGAACCTTACCACTGGTGAAGTTCACTCTGATGAAGAAATTAAGCATGCATTAGAAATTTCTTACGCCTGGGAATTTGTCAAAGATATGCCTCAAGGGATTTTGACACCGATCGGGGATAGAGGCTTGCGTCTGTCGGGCGGACAAAGTCAGCGCCTCACCATTGCTCGGGCCTTTTTAAAAAATCGCGATGTCATGCTCTTTGATGAAGCGACATCAGCGCTCGATAATGAATCAGAAAAAATTGTTCAAGCGGCCCTTGAGAGAGTTGCCGGTCATAAAACAGTTATTGCTGTGGCTCACCGACTTTCTACGTTAAAAGACTTTAATCGTATTGTGGTCATGAAAGATGGACAGAAGGTCGAAGAGGGCTCTCACCAAGAGCTTATGGAGAAAAATGGAGAGTATAAAAAACTCTTCGAGCTTTCTCAGAGAAGTTAGTAACTTCCTGGCCAGGTTTCAGTCTGCACATCGTAATGGGGTTTGTTATCAGTTCTATCTGATGTATTTACATTCCTAGTGTAATGAATGAACCGTGAGGACTCAGCCACGTCGTAGTTTCTTCCTTTGATTATTCTTTTAGAATCTTTTGTTTGAAGTCCTAAATCTTTTTTTATTTTCTTTGTGTAGGCATCTGGAGAATATTGATAATCGCTTTTCACGGTAGCGAGTATCAATTTCCCTTGACCTTTTTTGTACCAATTAACCAAACTATCTTTCTGTTCATCAGAGTAAGTTCCATCAAAAATGGTGACTTGTTCTACAGGAAACCCTGCATTGAGGAGATCCATGACTGGCTTTCCACCACCGGAGTGAGCAGAGATATGCATGGGAAGAGATTTTAAATTACCACCTGTAACGCTATGAAGATTTTTAAAGAAAAATTGAAATTTTTCACGGCTATTTAAATCTTTCTTATAGGTGTCACACCTTCCATCACTCTCAGGAAAAATGGTGATTTGTTGACCTGCGCAAAGGGACTCATTTAGTCCAAAAGATTTGACCATGGATGGAAGATCTTTTTCATATTCAGGATAAGTCCCTAATTTATGACCATGAAAGTGGATACGAAAAGTAGATGCCATGACAGGGATGGTGATGAGAACAGGTTTAGGGTATCCAGGGACAGTTCCTAAACACTCTGAATAAGGGCATGGGCCCACGCTCTTTTTATTACAGGTAAAACCAGAAAGTGTAAGAGCTTTTTCTGTTTCCGAAGCAGTATTCATACAGCTAAAAGGCCATATATTCCAGGATTGAGTCCACCCGACTGAAGAAGTCAGGAAAGTTAGAAGTATAAAAAATAAATGCGTCATAAGGACCCTCACATAGACCTTATCGGCTCTCTTGTGATAAAACTTTTGGGTCTATTTTCAATATCAGGAGAGCATTGTGTCAGAAGAAAACCTCAAGTCCATGGCGGACTTAGTATCCCACTCAAAACATCGTGGTTTTATTTTTCAAAGTTCAGAGATCTATGGGGGACTTGGATCCTGCTGGGATATGGGGCCGTTAGGAGTTGAACTTAAAAACAATATTAAAAACTCCTGGTGGAAGGCCATGACTTTTCGTGATGACATAGACGGCGTTGATGCTGCTATTCTGATGCATCCAACAGTTTGGAAAGCCTCTGGTCACGTGGATAATTTCACTGATCCGATGGTCGACTGTAAAGAGTGTAAGGGGCGCTTTCGTGCTGACAATATTGACCTGAATGCTCCTTGCCCAACTTGTGGTGCTAAAAATTCTTTTACTGAACCAAGAAATTTTAATCTCATGTTTAAAACTCAAATGGGCCCGGTCGAAGATTCTTCGGCCTTGGTTTATTTAAGACCAGAAACGGCCCAAGGGATTTTTGTAAACTTTAATAACGTTCAGACGACTATGAGAAGAAAGCTTCCTTTTGGGATTGCTCAAATTGGGAAAGCCTTTAGAAATGAGATTACTCCAGGAAACTTCATCTTCAGAACTCGTGAATTTGAGCAAATGGAAATGCAATATTTTATTAAGCCAGGAACTCAAGCTGAAGCTATGGAGATGTGGAAAGAAGTGAGATGGAATTGGCATCTTCAAAATGGTCTCAGAAAAGAAAAGCTCCAATTTAAAAAACATGAATCTCTTGCCCATTATGCTGATGCGGCTTTTGATATTGAGTATGAATTTGCTCACGGCTGGGGAGAAATGGAAGGGATTCACTCTCGAACCGATTTTGATTTAAAAATGCATCAAGAATTTTCAAAGAAAAATCTTAATTACGTAGACCAAATTGATGGTAACAAAAAATATCTTCCTTATGTTCTAGAAACATCTGTGGGATGTGACCGTTGTATGCTGGCCATTATGAGTGATGCCTACAGAACTGAATTCCCTGGTGATGCTGAGAAAGAAAGAGTGGTGATGAGATTTAAGCCATCTCTCGCTCCGATCAAAGCGGCTATTATGCCACTCATGAAAAAGCCTGACCTCGAAGGTCCTGCGACAGCACTTCTTCGCGAGCTCCAGAAAGATTTTAAGTGTGAGTATGATACGTCTGGTTCAATTGGGAAGCGTTACCGTCGTCAGGATGAGATCGGAACTCCGGCCTGTATTACTGTAGACTTTGATACGCTGACTGATCAGGCCGTGACTGTGCGTGACCGCGATACCATGGTTCAAGAGCGAGTCGCTTTGGATAAAGTTAAATCGTATTTAAAAGAAAAATTTTCATTATAAGTTTTGGAGAGTTTTATGACTAAATGGGTTTATAAATTTTCTGCAGATATGACTGACGGTAATAAGGATATGAAAGGATTGCTCGGTGGAAAAGGAGCCAATCTTGCGGAGATGTGTAATTTAAAGCTCGCCGTACCTCCTGGTTTTACTGTGACCACAGAAGCCTGTTTAGATTACTACAAGGCCAATAAGCAAATTTCTCAAGAGATTAAAGATCAAGTCATTGAGAGCCTGAAGTGGGTGGAGAGTTTAACGGGAAAGAAATTTGGTGATGTTGAAAATCCACTTCTTTTTTCAGTTCGCTCTGGGGCCCGAGCTTCCATGCCAGGCATGATGGATACAGTTTTAAACTTAGGCTTGAATGATCAAGCAGTCATTGGTCTTGCAAAAAAAACCAGCAATCCTCGCTTTGCTTGGGATTCTTATCGTCGATTTATTCAGATGTATTCGAATGTGGTTTTAGGTGTGAATACTTCGCACCTCGAAGCTAATATGGAAGATCTTAAAGAGGCCCGCGGAGTTCATGAGGACACACAGCTTACGGCGGCAGATCTGGAAGAACTCGTGAAGGTTTATAAAGCTGTTCTTCTTGAAGACCACGGTATCGTGTTTCCTCAAGACCCTATGGAGCAACTTTGGAAGGCCATCGCTGCAGTTTTTGGTTCTTGGCATAATAACCGTGCGACTAAATACCGTGAGATGAATAATATTCCTCATGATTGGGGAACGGCGGTCAATATTCAGTCGATGGTTTTTGGAAATATGGGTAATGATTGTGCGACAGGTGTTTGTTTCACTCGTGATCCCTCAACAGGTGAGAAGAAATTTTTTGGAGAATTTTTAGTCAATGCCCAAGGCGAGGACGTGGTGGCCGGCATCCGGACTCCACAACCCATTAATGATGCTTCTAAGATGGAGTCGAATAAGCATCATAAAACTCTGGAAGAGGTGATGCCCAAGGCCTACGGCGATCTGGTGAATGATTATCAAATGCTCGAAAAGCATTACAAAGACATGCAGGACATTGAGTTTACGATTGAAAATAATAAGCTCTACATTCTGCAAACAAGAAATGCCAAACGCACAGTCAATGCGGCCCTTAAAGTGGCGGTTGATCTTGTGGCCGAAGGACTTATTAGTGAAAAAGAAGCGATCTTAAGAATTCAGCCTGAAGATCTTAATCAACTGCTTCATCCTCGCCTTGATCCGAAAGCGAAAAAAACAGTGATCGCCACGGGTCTTCCTGCTTCACCCGGAGCGGCTTCAGGCCATATGGTATTTACGTCAAAAGAAGCTGAAGAGTGGGCGAAGGCCGGAAAAAAAGTGGTGCTCGTAAGAGCAGAAACTTCACCCGAAGATATTGGAGGGATGGCCGCTTCTTCGGGAATATTAACGGCCAGAGGAGGGATGACCTCTCACGCAGCGGTGGTGGCCCGAGGAATGGGGAAACCTTGTGTGGCCGGTTGTACCGCCCTTGTGATCAGTGAAAAAAATAAAACTCTCTCTGTGAAGGGTAAAGTTTTTAAAGAAGGTGATTTCATCACTTTCGATGGCGCCAATGGTGAAGTCTATGAAGGTATTATTCCAACTATTGAAGCTAAAATTACTGCTGACTTTGCCACCTTCATGAAGTGGGCGGATAAAGCAAGAAAACTTAAAGTCAGAACCAATGCAGATACACCTGAAGATTCTAAAGTCGCAGTAGAGTTTGGGGCTGAGGGAATTGGCCTGTGTCGAACAGAGCACATGTTTTTTGCCCCAGAGAGAATTCTCGCGGTTAGGGAAATGATTTTTGCTGAAAATGAAAAAGATCGTAAAAAAGCCCTCGATAAATTACTTCCATTTCAGCGTTCAGATTTCTTAGGCATCTTTCAGGAGATGAATGGACTTCCTGTTAATATTCGTCTGCTTGATCCGCCTCTGCATGAGTTTTTACCTCATCAAGATAAGGACCAAGAGGAGCTCGCCGCTGTCTTAGGACTCTCAGTGGCAGCGATCAAAGAGCGCAACGATGCTCTTCATGAATTTAACCCGATGTTGGGTCACCGTGGTTGTCGTCTGGCCATTACTTACCCTGAAATCTATCTCATGCAAGTCAGGGCGATCATAGAGGCTGCGATTGAAGCTGATAAAAAGGGGATAAAAGTATATCCAGAGATCATGATTCCTCTCACTTCAGAGCTCAAAGAATACAGTACGATAAAATTTGAGTGCCTGGCGGAAATTGAAAAAGTCTTTAAAGAAAAAAATCACACCATTAAATATAAAATGGGAACCATGCTTGAGCTTCCTCGGGCCTGCATTATGGCCGGAGAGATTGCTAAAGAAGCTGAGTTCTTTTCTTTTGGAACAAATGATCTCACGCAAACGACCTTTGGATTATCCCGTGATGATGCCGGAAAGTTTCTCCCAAGCTACACGGCCCGTGGCATTTATCCGAAAGATCCTTTTGTTTCCATAGATACTCAAGGTGTGGGCTTTCTCATGAAGCATGCTGTGAGTGAGGGCAAGAAAACTAACCCTCATATTCATGCGGGCATTTGTGGAGAGCATGGTGGTGAGCCTGCTTCTGTAGAATTTTGTCACAAAATTGGACTTGATTACGTGAGTTGTTCACCTTTCAGAGTTCCGATAGCAAGACTGGCCGCTGCTCAAGCTGCTTTAAGATAAAAAAAAAGCCCCGGTTCCCCGGGGCTTTTTTTTTCATTATTGCTTACTTGATTTAGATGTTTTGGCTGGTTTACCAGAGTGAGAAGGCTCTTCATTTGTTTCTTCTGGGAGGTAATTTGATTCTTTGAGGAATTCACAGCTATCAATTGCATCCTCGTAACTCATTGCAATTGAAGAAATGTCACGTAAGCTGGTGGGTTGA
>CANEVK010000012.1 GCA_947442115.1 Bacteriovoracaceae bacterium
GTGATTCGTCAAGGAAGATTAGGAACTTAGCGCAATTCCTTAAGGGCCATGGCCAACCGATCACAATAAATCGCCACAGCAGAGCGTACGGAAAGATGATTGTAGCCATCCGATGCAATGCCAAAAATTGGCTCAAGGCGAAAATCGGCAGCATCAGTGACAGATTGTGTGAGCCCCCAACCTGTTCCAAACAAAAGAAGCATGGGTCTATTTTCAATTTTTAGCTTTTGGATGAGATCTTTTTCTTTTCCCTCATACTGAGAGAAATTGGCCCCCGTCACAACAACATAAGGTTGAATTCCTTCGATCTTTTTTATCTCTTCAATGGCATCTGCAATTTGGTCAACAACTGTCGCTTCTGATAAGGCTTCTTTTCGATCAGGATTATAAATGAGACCGTTATCCGATTCCCAAAATCCTAAGATCTTTTTCACCATTGTCTGCTGGCTTTTAATCGGGGTGATGAGAAAATATTTTTTAAATCCAAAAGTTCGAGCTGATCGAGAAATATCATGAATGTCGAGATTAGTGACAGATGTGGTAATTTCCTGACCATCTTTAGAACGAATGGGCCCGTGAACGAGACCAATATAAAAATTCGGGATTGTTTTCATGCTTTTTTATAAGCGATCAGCAAAGGACCTGACAATCTACTTTATGCCCCAATTTTCATAAATTTTACTACGACGAAAATGGTCCCTGTAGACACAGGCACGATCATTAAAATCCTTATTAAAATCTGAACGGCCTAAAGTCACAGATTCTGGGCCGCCAGGGATCACAGCATTGAACTTCAAGCCATGACAAAGAGCTTGATCAATTTTTTTATTCAAATCAGGAATCGCCAGGAGTAAGAAACAGATCTCTGTTCGAGCATAACGCTTAGAATTTTTAACCGTACCTGTCGCTTTATCCTCATCATTTTTCAAATCTTTGAGAAGTTTTGAAAGATTTTTTCCAAAAATATCACTGAAAGCATTGAGATTAGAGATCGTAATCGGCTGAGCACGATTTATATCTGCTTTAATAAGAGCGAGGTTATCCGTTCCAGACATGCGAGAGAGAGTTTCCGTAAATCTTTCAGCGGCCAGAAGTTGGGCCACCAGGACTTGATCCTCTGGTTTTGACTGCTCGATAAGCTCAATCAGCGCCAGACGAATAATCATATCCAAACGAGATTGAATAACGACTGTCCCATATTTCAGCTGGGTGATTTCAAAAATTTGCTCAACCGGTGATTGCGCCAGACTTGTATCCTCAGCAAGGACAGCAGTTTGGATAATGTCATAAACTGCTGACAAGTTCGTGATCGTCCCCTGGTAAAGTCGCTCAAAGGGCGCATTGTTCTCTTGAGGAGGATTAAGCTTTAAAAATTCAATAATATTTTTCAGGCTATCCATTGGTGAAAGCTTCCAGCGGTTACCAGAGCGCTCATAGGCACTTGAGAGGGTTTGAAGGACATCAGGTTGTAACACTTGAGTGAGTTCTTGATTCACTCGGATTCGCGTTTTTTGAATCCACTCAAGATATCTTTCTTTGACATGATCGAGTGTCGGATTAAAACCTGCTGGTTTTGACCAGGCATTAAAGTCTAAATAATTCCCCTGGTTATTTCTAATAGAGGTATCGTCGGCCAGACCGATAAGAAAATAAGGCGTGTAACCAACACTGATCACATCATAAAGAGGGTTTTTAATATTGTTAGGGGCCACTGAGGGAATCAACGTAATCACTAAGCTTCTCAAAAAGATCCAGCGATCGTTGGCATCCTCATAGGTATTATAAAGCGCCCTATTCTCCTCAATAAGACCAATACCATTGGCCTCTAAGGAGCGAAGAACTGCATCTCTTTGGAAAACAAGACTTTGCCTCGTGGCATCTGAAGTCGTGGTTGGAGTCACACCTGCTCTGACTTTAGTGAGCCACTCTAAGAGCACAGGAATCTCACGATCATTAAGTCTGATGGCCGAAGAAAGACCAGAATTTTCAATAGGTCGGGTTCTAAAATTCGCTTTGAAATTTAAAAAAGATTCAGCATCCTTCATCTGGCACCAACGCTCAGACATGGTCTCAAGCGCACACTTATAAGCCTCTAAGGCAAATGAGTTATTAGAAATTTTTCTAATTTTTCTATAACTCATCGTCTGCCTTAAACCCTCTATGGTCTGCCCCATGAAAGCAGATCCAGCACTTAATCCTAGCCCCAGAGCTGGATTAACTGTCGCAACAGTTGCACCAATAGAACTCACAATTGATGTGACTGATTTTAAAAGTTGAGCATTTTTAGTGAGACAGGCCTGATTAGAAACAATCTGTTTGAATGAAGAGTTGGCCGTTTGAACAATCCCCATGAGAAGTTCAGATTTATCAGGAGTGTTGAGAAGATTTTGAGAAATCAAATTCCCATTCAGTGCAGCTCTTTCAAGCTGAAGTGAACGTAATTTCGAATTAATATCACTCATGATACTCATATCACTTGTCTGTGATAACTGAAGCATCAGCTCTTGTTCTTTAGAGTTTAAAACAGAAATTTGGACCTGAGTTGAGTTTAGACTCTGAACACTCTGAAGCTGCTGACCGAGTAATTCAAGCTGAGTGATACTTCCAGAAAGGGCACGGCAATCAGGATCTTGAGCAATGGAGCGCAGACTTTCTATGAGGGCCCTAGAATCGGCCAGGGCACTGCGGGTCCACTCGCCTTGAGTTCGACAATTGGCCGAGAAATATCCTAAGAGCTCCTGCCCTGGAATATTTTCAGCGAGAACTGGACTCACCCAAATAAATGCTAAAAGAAGCAAACTACGCATGGGGGCTTGTGTACCACGTGGGCCAATCCCAAGCTTCATATTTATTAGGCCTCAGGTAAATTTTACAAGTGAATAATCAAGAACTTGCCCATTTTGCAGCAAAAATGTTTAGGCCAGGGACTAGGGCCACAGATCAACTTATGTAGTAAGCTGAGCAAATGAAAATATTTCAACTGACAGTCCTTCTCTCTCTATTCTCTTGCTCCAGCCCGCCCCCTCTGAAAAAAGTTGCTTCAGTCGACATCAATAAGTTTATGGGGCGCTGGTATGTGATTGCCAATATACCGACCTTCCTAGAAGAAGGTGCCCACAATGCGGTTGAAACTTACACTTGGGAAGAAAAAGAAAAGAGAATTGATGTCCTCTTTGAATTTAACCAGGATTCATTCACGGGCAAAAAGAAAAAATTGCCTCAAAAAGCATTCATCTATGACAATAAAACGAATGCTGAATGGCGAATACAGATGTTCTGGCCTCTAAAATTCCCTTACTACATCATCGATCTGGCCGATGATTACTCCTACACCGTGATTGGAGTCCCGAATAGAAAATATTTATGGATTATGGCGAGGAATCCGTCTCTGGATGATTCGACCTATCAGCAAATTCTATCCAGGGTTAAACAACTTGATTATGACCTTCGTCTGATTCAGAAAGTGCCCCAGAAATGGTAGGGCTACTTTATTAAATCGGGACGAAATTTTTTGGTCATAGCAAGTTTCTGCTCTTCCTGCCATTGTTGAATTTTTTTATGATGACCCTCAAGAAGAACAGCAGGAACCTCTAGCCCATCAAACTCTCGAGGTTTTGTATACTGAGGATACTCAATGAGCCCATCTTCAAAAGAATCTGCTTCACTTGATAATTTATTACCTAATACATGTGGTAAAAATCTGACTGCAGAGTCTAGCATCGCCATGATGGGAATCTCTCCACCCGTAAGAACGTAATCACCAACAGAAAAGTATCTATTTACATAAAGTGATAAAAATCTTTCATCAATTCCTTCGTAGCGGCCAGCAATGAAAACAATATCTTTAGATGATGAGGATAAATACTCTTGAGAAAATTCTCGAGCAACTTGTGAGTTCCATACCTGGCCCCGAGGGGAAGTATAGATAACTTCAAGCTCAGAGAGAGAACTATACTCTCCAGCTTCAAGTACACCCTTTAAAAGAGCATCTTTTAAAATATCTGCCCTCATAATCATCCCAGGGCCACCACCATAAGGAGTATCGTCCACACTCTTATACTTAGTGAGGGAATAATCTCTAATATTAACAAATTTAATTTCAAATTTAACTGCACCTTCCCTGTCACCCCTTAAGGCCGAGCCGGCCACACCGCACTCTAGAAAAGATTTAAACATTTCAGGGAAAAGAGTCAGAATCCAAATCCGCTTTTTCACTCTGTATACTCCGGCATAACCATCGTAATCGTTTTGTCTTCGGTATTAATTTTTGGAAAGAAAGCATCAACATATGGAAGTGTCATTCTTGATCCATCTCTTAGTCGGACTTCAAAAAGGTATTGCATACCATTATCAGAAAATCCTTCTAGATGACCCAGCTTTTCTCCCTCGAGACTTATAATATCCCAATCGACGAGATCGACTAAATAGACTTCATTATCATCGGTATCAGGAAATTCATCACGAGGAACTCGAATTTCAAAAGGCAGCAGTTTCTCCAGATGAGTCCGATCAACCACACCCTTAAACTGACAAATCACTTTATTACCAAACCGAAGTTTAATAATTTGCCAGGCCTCACCTTTAGGTGAAAGAGTGGATTTTTCATTCAAAGGGAATAAATGAACTGTCATTCCCTCATCAAGAACTGATTCATCATGGTTATCATTGAGAAGCCTTAATTCTACTTCTCCCTTAATTCCATGAGGGTGAAAGACATCGGCGATTTTAATTAATTTTGGTTCATTTTCAGGCATAAAATTAAAAGCCCCAGTTCCTATAGCTTGATAAAGCAAAGAACTGGGGCGACAAATATTTTTGGTTAAAATCTATTCTATAATTTCTAAAACAGATCTTTTTCTTAACTTGGTGGAGGCAGCATTTAAAATTGTTCTTAATGCTCTCGCCGTCCGACCTTGCTTTCCAATGACTTTACCTAAATCTGATTTATCAACCTTGAGTTCAATAACTGTGGTCTGCTCACCTTCAATTTCGTTAACTTCTACATGCTCAGGCATATCCACTAACGCTTTGGAGACAAGTTCAATCAGAGTCTTAAGTTCACTGCTCATAACACCTGCTTTTTAGGGGTCATTTGGCCTTGGCCCAATGACCAAGAATTAGCAATATTATAACTTAATATTATTATTTTTGAGCAAAGTTCTTACTGTATCAGAAAGTTGAGCACCTTTAGTCATCCAAGACTTGATCCCTTCAACATTTACAAGTTTGATTGATTCCGAAGCCTTAGGATCGTATTGGCCTAATTTTTCAAGGAATTGGCCATCACGTGGGCTACGAGAATTTGTAGCTACGATTGTATAAACAGGACGGTTTTTGCGGCCGCCGCGGGCCATTCTAATTTTAACCATTTGGATATCTCCTCTAAAGTACACAAAAAAATTTTATGTTTTATATGCTAAGTAGCATTTAAAGTCAAACCGAAGACCAATAACCCCTCAGAAATACTTCTTACCAAACTGCCCTTTCTTAGAAGATTTAGGACTTTGCCCAAAAGGTTGTTGGGATTGAGGTGCTTGTCTAAAACCTTTGACTGGCCCCATTCCAGGAATTTGAGGGAGACCCCCACCCTTCATCATGCCCATCATCCCCACCATCATTTGACGCATCTGATCAAATCTTTCCAAGAACTGATTCACATCTTGAACACTTTTACCGGAGCCAGCTGCAATTCTTTTTCTTCGAGAGGCATCAATCAAGGCCGTATTCTCTCTCTCTTTTTTTGTCATGGAATTGATCATGACTTTCATATTTTTCATCTCATTCTCAGCAGCACTGAGATCCCCCATCTGACGAAGGGCCCCACCCATGCCTGGAATCATTTTTAAAATGGAACCGAAAGAACCAAGTCGATTAATCGTTTCCATCTGTTTCACAAAATCATTTAAAGTAAATTTTCCCTTTTCTAGATTGGCCATCATGCCCATGGCATCGTCTTGATTGATCGCCTCTTCAGCTTTTTCAACTAAAGAAAGCACATCTCCCATATCCAGAATTCTTTTTGCTAAACGGTCTGGATGAAAAGGATCAAGATCCTTCATCTTTTCACCGACCGAGATAAACTTAATAGGAACACCGGTGACGTAACGAATAGAAAGCGCTGCTCCCCCTCTGGCATCAGAATCCATCTTTGATAAAATGACCCCAGTTAGGCCCACTTTTTCATGAAAAACTTTGGCCACGTTGACTGCTTCTTGACCCGTCATCGCATCAGCAACCATCAGCACTTCAGGATTATCAAGAGACTTCCGTACATCTACAAGTTGCCCCATAAGCTCTTCATCAACCTGCAATCGACCTGCAGTATCAATGATGGCAATTTGCTTATGCAGCTTTTTTGCTTCTGCCATACCATTTTTCACGATCTCAACTGCAGACTGAGAAAGATCAGAATCAAAATAATCAACACCTAAATTTCTAGCATGAGTGATGAGCTGATCTTTGGCCGCAGGTCGAAAGTTATCAGCAGGAATAAGATAAATATCTTTTTTATTTTTATTACGAAGATAAAGAGCAAGTTTTCCAGCAAAAGTCGTCTTACCAGCTCCGTTTAGACCCACAATTAAAATAGGCATCACAGGCGGGCGATTGACGTTTAATCCCTCATTCTCTTTTCCCATGAGGTTAGCAAGCTCGTCGTGCATGATTTTCACAAACTGCTGACCAGGTTCAACACCTCGGAGAACCTTTTCACCCAATGCTTCGGCTTTTACTTTTTCAACGAATTCTTTGACGACTTTGAAATTAACATCCGCTTCAAGTAATGCTGTTTTTACAGCTTTTAGAGTTTCTTCTATGTTCTCTTCAGAAATTTTATTTTTTCCACGAAGGCTGCGAAAAGCATCGGAAAACTTTTCACTTAAATTATCAAACATGGTCCACTCCTAAATTTAAACCTGGCCAGCTTACACCAAAGCTTGAGATATGCGAAGTGTCGAAATTATTTTATGGATATTTGGGACTCAAGCCAGGCAAGCCCCTCTTCAGGAGTGGAGGCAATGAAATCGGCCCCGGCCTCAACCAAAAGAGTTTCACTGGAACTTTTATTCCAAATGGCCCCAATCGCCCGGGCCCCGTAATTCTTGGCCCCCATCATGTCCATGACCGTATCCCCTATGACGTAAACCAAGTGCCGGGGAGCCCCATGAGTCAGCTCATAAAGACCTCGTGGCAAAGGCTTGGGAAACTCATCATCACTGGTATAGAGGGAGTGAAAAAGGTTATAAACTTGGTTTTCTTTCAGGATTCGTACCGCCGACAACTGATCACGGGCCGTCCACACGGTTAAAATACCTTTGCGAGAAAGAGAGAGAAGAATTTCTTTGATGCCAGGAAAAAGCTCATAGCGACCTGAAGACGTATCTACCAGGGTGCCATCACAATCAAAAACAAAGTGAATGTCCATGAAGCTTAGTAACAGCGATAGACCGTATCCTGATTAAGCATAAAGCGGGCAACAATCATTCCTGATTCAGCATAGGCCTTGATATATTTCAGAGTCACAAGTTCCTCCACATCATCAGCGACCGTAATAGAAAACCTGTAGATCTGAGAGGCTTCTTCCAGAGTAAGCGCCTCATCATTAACAGTTGACTCTGATAATCTTTTGATTAATGACTTGAAATCTCCACGGCTATTCTGGCTTAGTGAACGCATCTGATGATAAGGCACCTTGATTTCAACACCACGACCAGAGGCTTCGATATAAGAATCTGTGATTCTGAATATATAGTCACGAGTTTCACAGGTTTGGTCGGCAAAAACACTTAAAGAAATAAAGAAAGTGAAAATAAAGAATTTGATCATAAATGAACCTCTATAAAATAGAATCCCAACATAGGACGAGGCTCCCCATAAGACAAGTCTTCTCAAGAAAAAAAAGGGCCATTGCAAGATCAATATTGTTCGTTTAAATACGTAGCATGAAAGCCTCAAAACCCTTTAGTCCCGAACTTCTTGCTAAGATAGAGAAATTCCGTGCCTTAAACCATCCGATGAAATTAGGGAACGTGGATTTTTCCTCCCGGCTTTTACTGGCCCCCATGGCCGGGATTTGTAATTTGCCTTACCGCCTCTTGATGGAAGACTTAGGGGCCGGAGGCACCGTTTCAGAACTCATTTCCTGCCACGGGATTAACTATGGAAACCAGCGCACCCTGGAAATGCTCAAAATTGATCCACTAGAAAAAAATGTGGGGATTCAACTTTTTGGTGAAGATGCTGAGGCCATGGCCCGTGCCGCTCAAGTGGCGGAGAGTTTTGGCCCCAAATTTCTAGATATCAATATGGGTTGTCCGGTGAATAAGGTGGTCTCTAAAGGCGGAGGCTCGGCCCTCATGCGAGACATCACGGCCTTGGCACCCTTGTTTGAAAAAGTCCGAGGTCAGATCAAAATTCCTCTTTCTATTAAAATCAGAACGGGCTGGGATGCCAATACTCTCAATGCCGCAGAAATCATCAAGATTGCCAGAGAAAGTGGGATTGAGTGGGTAGCGATTCATGGTCGCACCAGGACTCAGCAGTACACGGGTGTGGCCGATTGGAATTTTATCGAAAACCTCAACCAAGTGAAGTCCCTGCCGCTCATTGGAAATGGGGATCTTCATCATCCTTATGGTGTTTCTGAGCGCCTTCAAAAAACTGAATGTGATGCCCTGATGATTGCCCGCGGGGCCCTAAGAAATCCATTTATTTTTCTGGAGTCTTTAGACCCGGCGTACGCCTCTCAAAAAAGATCTATTTTTAATGGCCATGACTACTGGGAAGTGATTCAGCGGCTCTTTAGCTACGTGACCGAGACTTTCCCTGAGGAGAGAACCTCCCTCGTTCAGCTGCGCAAACTGATTGTCTGGTTTGCGGCCGGCTTTCCCCACGCCGCGGCCTTCAGGTCTCAGGTGTTTGGCTGCCAGGTCCTGGCCGATACCATGAAACTCACCGAGGACTACTTTCAGTCCCTGGGTGAGGCCCAAAAATTCATCAATTATGACGAAGTTTTCATGAGTTCGGGCCACGGTTAGCCCTATTGTTTGAGTGGATCAATAAATTTCTAAATTTTTTCCCCCCCTTTACCGATACTTGAGAAGTATGCGTAGACTATGGCTCCTCATTTCCTTTTTAAGTTTCTCTGCTTTCGCAGATGATGGAGAACGCTGCTCCAATCTGAGAAAGTATGCTCAAGAATTAGAAAAAAAAATTCAAAACCAAAAGCTGAGTAAAGATTCTGGAAAGTGTAAAGAGATCCCTTTGAAAGATTTGGGAATTTTAGATAGCAAATCATTAACGTTTCAAGAATTAGTCCCTCTCAAAGAGGGTGAATTAGCCACATATGACTACCGCTGCAAAGACTACTCCGCTGTAGAGGCTCAACTTAAACTGGTTGAGAATGAGCTGGCGCTTTTTAAAGGGATCGCTGATCTAAAATTACAAATTGCAAATGGTGTAAAAACTATTGAAAAATTTAAAGATAAAGACATTGCTTCAAAATCTACGAAAAAACTTTTCGAGAATTTAGAAATTGCTCAGACCTTAGAATTATTTTTTGCAACCAATAATGATAAATCTGAAAATATTCTTTCAAAAATAACTAAAGACAAAGAGGGTTGGAAAAACGAAGACCTTCAATCATTTAAAGCTCTCTTAGATAAGTACTGTATCGAATTCAATAAAAATCCAACACCAGGAAAAACTGTTTGTAGTCCAGGTTTTACATTACCTCCACAAGTCTTCAAAGAACTTGAAGGACTTGCTAAGCTTGGCAAAAATTCAGAGAGAAAATTTATCATTTCTCAGGTTCAGGAGCTATCCAGAGCGCTTAAGATCAAAAAAGGCAAAGATGATTACAGTTTTGATCAACTTGTCGCCGATGTAAAAAAACCCGAAGAGAATACAATACTTCCCGATGAAGATTTAAAAAAACTCCAGGCCGTTAATTTTTATCCTGATAGTGATATTAGTTTTTTGACCAATATTAAAACGAGCCTAAAAGAAATTGAGTCATCAAAACCTCTGACAGAAGCTCAAGCGATTCCACAGAAATTTACAAGCTTTCTTAATGAATTAAAGCAGCGACACATGTGGGAAATGAAAAGCAAATTATCATTAGTCTTTCATCAACTCCCTGGAATTTACAATTCGAATCAACATAAATGTTTAAATCCTCTCGAATCAACTCAAGCCATTGAGACGTGTTTGGATAATTTCGAAAAAGAGACTACAGACAATGGATTGAAATCCACCCTTGGAGATATCAAGCAAGAACTTAAAATATCAATTGACCACGACAAGAAGTTAGATGATTTGATTAAAAATTGTGTCCCGACTACAGAACTCAATTATCCCCCAGAGTGCCTTGATGCTCTTAAAGATAAAGAAGTCGAGCTCTTGGAAAAATCAAACTACCTTAATGCCATTAAAACTAAAATGCTTCAAGACGTAGCTAATGACATCGAATTAAGAAATTTTGCCCTAGAACAACTCCATAGCTCAGAATGTGAAGAAGAAAAAAAAGAAGATACCTCCATTAATAATTGCTCCGCTGATCTTGGAGATATGGCGAAAGAAGCAGTGGCCCTGAGCAAGGACACCAGTGATATTGTTTTTGTGCTTCAAAATCCGAAGAATCAAACGAATATTGATGAAATCTGCAATAAAGAAACGAGTACAACTTCGGTTACGGCCGAGATCTGTGCCCTCCGTCCTCAGAAAAAAGACGAAGATAAAAAAGTTAATCCAGATTTTTTTCAAGCTTCGGTGGATCCTGGGTCGAGAAATCGCGGAGGTGAAGACTTTAGTAACTTCGCTAAGTCGGCACTCTCCTCTCTAGCAACGGCCCTCACTCCTCCACCAAAGCCTATGAATCAACCGAATCCTTATCAGCAAAACTATCCGATGATGCCACCTCCTCCTCAGGGCAAATACATTGTTTCCCAAATTCTTGAGCCGGCCCTTTACACTGGCTATGGCCAGTACCGCTCTCATCCAGGACTCACTGGTTACGCCCCTAGTGGCCCAAGCGGGAGAGCAGCCCCTTACACCTTCAGCACCTCAAGCTATTTTAATTATCCTGTGGGCCAGTAGTTGACCATTTTCTATGGCAATCTTGCCGTGAAGCCTTTTCATCAACTTTAAAATAATTTAATCTTTTCATAGGGTTAAACTGAAAGAACTCAGGGTGGCAAAATTTACCCAAGGCTTAAGGTAGAATCAAGATAAGCAATGGATAATCCGAAAAATGAATGAGGGAAATTGTACACATGGATGTTAAGTACTTACTACTCCTATTCTTTCTTGTTTCCTGCTTGCCTGAAGCTCAGGTAGGCAAGGGTCAATTATCTACAGGAACGACTGACACAGGAACAAATCCAAATTCATCTCAAAGTAATATACCTGATGGAGAAACCCAATGGAACTATTTGGGCACTTCTGGAAAAACTATTTCTATTAATGCTTCAAATCTCAACAATGCTTATCTTACAGGTAAGGAGATCGAGACATTCTTAAATACCAGCACTAACTACGGCCAAGACTATTGTCTCGTGAGCCGATACTCCGTTTCTGGAATTGCCAAAGAACTACGTTCAAGAATTGTTCCCATCTCTTATTATGATTTTTCAGCTAAGAGAACGGTGAAAATTTTCAGGGTTGATTTTAATGATCTTGGAAATTCTAATTCTGAATGTGTTTCCTCGCCAACCTTGCCCTTAAAAGTGCTTGATCCAAATGGTATCCTGGCCTTAGATGCGAGTATCCCCTCTCCAACGTTTAATCCAAATTTACTATGCCCACTTTGCACAAGTAATCTAACTTCAACCAAATTAATGATCTTTAAAAAACAAACAGTCAATTTAATCCCAGAACTACAGCAGCTTAAACTCTCTGAAGTGAATATATCTGGCCTGTCACTTTCAGTTGACCCGAATAATAATACCTCTCTCTCAACAGGAACCTGCTCACAAACTCAATGTGTGGCCCGTGGTTTCGATTGCTGCCTAGAAAATCAATGTATCAACGATGGAACACTCAGACCTTCGGCCCAAACACAATACAGTAGTGAGATTCAAGCAGCTGAACAAGAAAGGATTTCCAATCCTCTGGCCTACCTTAATTACCCTCACCTTTATTATATCTGCGGAACCAGCCCAGGCAGTTCAACAACTGGTGGAAGCAGCGGCAGTTACGATCAAGGTTTAACCCAACTCAAAAAAGATTATTTTTGCGTTGAGCACATGAAGAAAAATAAGACGGGGTTTTCATTTCACCAAGATGTTATGACGGCGCTCACTTCGGGAATAGATTTCTTTACAGATGATACTGACATCACAGATATTCCTGGCCAATCATCAACCCTTTATCCCTTAGATATTGAATGTCGAAATAATCAGAGTACTGCATCTCAAACATCAGAGATGAATTTTTTGAAAGTCACTGAACGACTTTATAAAAACTGTGGGTGCTCTAAAACAACTCTCTCTGACATGATTACATATTGCCCGGCCTATGAATACTCCGTAAACTATTTTGAAAGTACAGGCCTTCCAAACCGTATCGATTGCCTCACACCAGATTCAACCACACCACAAATTCCAACTCAACAAACGGTGTCAGTGAATTCAAAAAGTGCTCCACATCGTTATTTTAGAATCTGTGGGGATGAATTTGGCTCTGGAACAAATTGCTCTGGAGGAGATGCTCAAGAAGGAGACGTTTTTGAGTATCAAGACGAAGGAAAAATTCTTCCGGTACAAGATCATTTTGGGATGAATGCCATCCTGGGGCAAATGAACGTCACTTTAGACAAAGCATTGCCTGCGAAAACAGTCGATGTGGAATTAGACCAAGTTTATCAACTCTCAACCACCTCAGGTTTTTATACTCCTTGTCCAAGCTGTGGAAAGGATTCCTGGTTTAATTCCTTAAGTGCATTTCCATCAAGTGGATATGGAACAGGTCTTCAGGCCGTAGGACATTCGACCTCCAGAGATGGTTACGATAATAATTCTACTGGTGGCAATTACGAGGATACAATTTTTGGTCGGGCCTGCTGGATTCCACCGACGATGATCCCCTTTTCTCATAAAGCTGAATCAACGACTCAGTCTCAAAGACTTGCCCGTCTGCGTACTCAGGCGGCTTTATTTTCTAATGGTTACCAAAGAGATTGGTTTGGCTTCAACAAAGGTGCCCTGATTGGCTCTTTTGATGGTGTTTCATGGTTTGCTATTGGAAAAGGCCGAATTGTAAAATCAACTTCTAAAAAACTATTTCTTGCGATCAATGCTCCATTTGCAGATCTCGCGAGTGCGACTTTGCATGTTGTGAATGTTCAATCCTATGATGGCATCAGTCAGGCCGCTCAGGTTGATTACGATCCTCAATATCATAATTCTCATCCTTATCAGAATGAGGCCGGTAATTGTCAGGCCAACCATTTATGTTCCACTGACACAGATTGCGTCACTCGCCTGGGCTGGGAATATATGTGCGCGAATGTTCAGGATTTAAAAACACAGTGGCCAGTTTTTGATGTGAATGCCAAAGAAAAGGTCGCTGAGTCTACAGTTTTAACAATTGATCAGGTGCTGTTGCAAAAAAGATTCCCTTCTTCTTCTACAAAAAGATGTGTCTACCGTGGATCTGGGGCCTTGTGTGTGCAAACTCCTGGCAGTATCACTGATCTCAATAAAAGAAAGACTCTGACCTGTGCACCTAATTTTTATTGCGCCAACATTAACACAGCAGGATCAGTATTCAATTCAAAGATCTCAAGATATGGAGCAAGTCTTGAAGAGATTCCAGTGACGAGAAACCATCTTTTTGGTAAAGATGCAAATATCCTAGGTCGTCCACTCAGTTATGTCGCCAGTTCTCAGACGACTTCACTTCCAGCAGATATCAGGCAAAATATACAGGCCAATTTATTGCAATATGAACCTGGAGCAACGTCCACTTCAGGGCTCTGCTTACCAGGCAAATCACTGCCTGAGGCCAGTAATCAAACTGTACTAGTTAGTCCATTTGAGCAACATAAAGCACCCGATACTCTGGGAAGAACGGATTTCATAAGTCAAATGAGTAGCTGTAATTCAGGGTTGTTTACTTCTTATCGCTACTCTTCTTGCCCAGTTATTGGAGCTGATGGAAACTATGAATTTTTGAGTTCAGGTTTTAACCCGGCAAATTATCAATTAAGAGCAAGAAATCAAAACTCTTGTGGGCTAGATACTCTCTTTAATGGAACGAATCTTAATACGAGTGCTGATAATCTTCTGGCGAGTTCACCATTTAAGGCGATTGAGTCAAAAACTCTGGCAAACCAAACTGTCATAGAGCCAAGTTTTGCTAGAGATGCATGTCTAAGACGAGCAGGCCAAGTTTGTCATACAGATCTTGATTGTGGGCCTAATAAAATGCACGCCACACAAGCTGATAATTACAGTCTTAACTATTTTGGTAATGAGGCCGAGAAAAAATATTACACTGAATATCTTGTGTGCGGCCAAGCAGACTCTAAACCATCTCTCCAAGATACTTTGAATTATAAGAACTTCCAAATGAGTAAAAATGTTTGCTGTCGAGAAGTTGGAAGTGACCTTTCTACTCATACAAGCTATGTACCAACTTCAGTCAATCCAAATAGTGCTTCTAACCAAAATTCATCCCTTACAGATGATACCTATGATCGCCTCTCTTTTGGCCTGAAAACGACTCTTGCCCCAGGCATGAGTCCTAGTGACCCTTATCGCTATTCAAGACTGGCAACTGTAGAAAACTTAGGGACTCCTAATCGACCTGGTCTGAGTGCATTCCAAGATAAATCTGGATCCAATCTTACCCCAGGTCTCAATGTCATGACGCCTTATCAGTGGAAAACATTGAGTGAAGCAAATTCTGAGTCTTGTTGCGGTGGTGGATGGATTCGGAAATTCTCAGATGGCTCTAATGATTGGACAAAAAGAGATCGACTTTACATCGACGTTAAAAATTTCACTTGTATCAACTCAAGAACTTCTCTTCTTACTCATCCTGAAGATTTTGCAGGCGCCTATCCATCTGCTGGAGATGTTATTAATTTAGTGAATCAAGATATGGGCAGCTACTGTAAAGATAACTCTGGCACGAAAGGAAGTTGTGCTCTTAATTCTATTACAGATAGTATTAATGATGTTGGGCCATCAACAGATATCTTTATTGGGCCATCCACTACGAGTGATATTTCTCATTATAAGACATATGGAATTGATTTCTCTAACTCACTTGATTACTACTTTTATCCAAGATCTGCTGATAGCGATTCAGAAATTATTATTGATAATGCCAAGATTGGCGCCAATGGTGGCAGGGCCAATATAACGATCAAAATTCCAAGTTTTATCACTCACGCATCTTTTGATAATCACATTGCTTCTTTTGTTGATGGAGTCACAAGTATAGGGCAATTGAATGCCAGGGTTCATATGTATAATATTGCCGCAGGCCAAGAGAGCAGCAATGCTGGATCATGTGTAAAAAAGTCTTCGCTTCTAACTAGCCTTGCTTATCCAACCACTGATGGCGGTGGAGGCAGATGCTCCTTAGCTGATGGGGCCGAATGTTGTTATGCATTTGATGCTCCAAATAGAATTCTCAAGGTTGTACCAGCAATTAATGGAACATTCGGTGTTGCATCAAGTGCAACTAAAAAAATGGCCATCAAACTTATTAATGCATCTCCTGCAGGATTTGGATCATCTATTACAAGAAATAAACCTGGCTCCAACACTCATTATCTCAAACGCCTCGGGAAGCTAGAACTCACTGGGATACCACAAATAAGTTATGAAGCACTCACCTGCTCTGATAATGCCGAACGACTTGTTCCTGGAATCTTTAAAAAGATCTTGAAATTGGACTTTGATCAACCAAATTTTTCTTTCATTCAAACGCTTACTGATCCTGATACAGGTGTGAGCGCAACAAGTCGCTTTACCAACCGTCATGGTCTTGAGCAAGAGCCTATCTTTTCAGAAAATGATTTTAAATGTTGTACTCCTTTAGGAAAAACGAATAAAGATCAAACCAAATGCTGCTCTGGTTATGGGGTGGCCGCTGGCAATACCTTCACCTGCGCACTCCCTGGGGGAACTGATCTGATGGTTTACTTTAACCGCTTTGTCTCAAATGAAGGAGTTGGTTCTGATAAACCAGGCGGAGGTTTAGGCGAGAATGATTTTAATTTCATCACTGGTGAGCCAAAACTTTCTACCACTGTTAATCAGAAAATCTCTGCCCTTGGAAAAGCATATTGCGAATCTAAGAAAGTCCGCCAAGGCGGAGCTTTTGGAGAATTTCCTCTTGAGCCTGTTGGAAATGAAACCAACCTCACTGAAAAAATTTATGGAATTGTGGATTCCGCTCGAGATGAAGGAAAAGTCTCTAGCGCCGGTGCTACCATCCCTGTAGGATATACGGCATTCATGGCCGGCTTCCGATGGAACCATCACCTCTACTGCCAAGATTAAAGGATAAAAATGAAACCTTCAAAAATACCTGCCGAATCGGCCGTTGAAATGCGTGAGATGGTTATGCCTCATCATACAAATCCACAAAATACTGTTTTTGGGGGAACTGTAATGAGTTGGATTGATATTGCTGCAGCGATGGTAGCTGCCCGCCACTGTGGTCGTCCTGTCGTCACGGCCCATATTGATGACATTGATTTTATTGCCCCCATTAAAGTTGGCTACCACGTCCTGATTCAGGCATCCCTTAATTATGTTGGAAAAACGTCTATGATAGTGGGAGTTAAGGTGACCTCTGAAAATCCCTATACCGGAGAATCAAGAACCACGACGAAAGCCTATCTGACTTTTGTCGCTTTGGATGACCTCGGAAAACCAGTCATCGTACCTACTCTTGATCCTCAAACTGAAGATGAAAAAAGACGCTACGAAAATGCCAAGAAAAGAGTGGCGATGAAAAAATCGGTCAGAGACACCTTAAAACATAAAATTTGAAAAACAATCAGCAGTATTCCTTCCATGACACCTGAGCAGGCAAAAATGCTTCTTAGAAAAGTTAAGCAGGGTCACAAACCCAAAGAGGAATAAAAAAAGCCTCCATTCGGAGGCTTTTATGTGTGTGTGCAGGAATTAAATCTCTTTCAAAATCTTTTTTAAGAGTTAATAGAATCATTTAACCAGTCAATTAATCGACCCGTCAAAACAAAAACACAAGATCTTGTATATTTGTTTGTCATAAATCTGACGCTGTTTAATTCTTTCAATAACTTTACAATGCGCACAAACAAAAAGGCCCTCTTGCGAGGGCCCTTCTATGGCTTACTTACCTTTTTTGTGACCTTTAAGAAGCTTTTTCTTGCGAGCAATGCGCTTAAGCTTAATTCCACTTTTCTTGTTTTTTGTAGCCTTTTTCGCTGGGCGAGACTTTTTAAGTTTTTTCATAAATCCTCCTCAATGTATCAATTCGACTCAGTCTATAATAAAAGTATCTTTTTGCAAACGCTAGGAAGGGCCATGAATACAACTTATTTCCTATTATTTATTATGTTCTCAGCATTTGCTCAGAACTCCCCTCGAATTCAAGTACTTCCCAACCCCGAA
>CANEVK010000013.1 GCA_947442115.1 Bacteriovoracaceae bacterium
CCTGTATCGCGTTCGTTCGGCGCCCCTGTGTTGATGGCATCAGAACGATCAAGGGCCGGACGATTCGAACTGGACTGAAGGTTATCAAAACCAAACGGAACTTTTGAAACACCTGAGCGCAAACGCCACTCTTTGTCGGCCGTTAGAGCATAGTCAAAGTAAGCGTCTCGAATCTGAAAATAATTTTGTCCAGAAGCACCTGCATCTTGAGCATAATCGGGTTGGATGTAAACATACACACGATCGCTGACTTCACCAAAAAATGTTAATCGAGCTCGACGAAGGAAAAAACCTTTCTTATCACCAATAGACTTATCATTGGTCGTATTTGTGAAATCGCTATTTGATTCTAAAAGTCGGTTGTAACGAAAATGAGCGTAACCTCTTAATTGTATCTTTTCATACCATTTCGAAGCGAGGGTATCATTGACAGCTTTTTGGACATCACTGAGTGAAGTCGATTTCTCTTGGGCAAAAGTGACCAAACTAAAAAGGATGGTAACGAGTAGAACACAAACTTTCATAGTTCTCCTTTAAATCAATCTAATACTTGTCTATGATCTCTTTACCCTTTTAGAAATAAAATGTTTGTTAGGAATTTGTTAGGATAAAGTAAAACAGCACCATCTCGCTCACAGGAGTCCCCATGGCCTTTGAATATCAAATGCTTACTCTCATGACTTTTTTCTTTCTTGTTGCATGGCTTCCATTAAGCTTAGCAAAGTGGAAGTCATTTGGTGGTAAGTGGCTTGGGACAAATCGGGACCCTATCCCTGGTAAAGAGTTAATTCCCTGGGGAGCGAGGGCCGAAAGGGCCTACAATAATTTGAAAGATTATTACCCTGGATTTGTGGTCGCGATCATTTTACTTGGATTAAATCAAAAATTTGATAACGGCACTGCCTGGGCCTCAGCGCTCTATATCTTAGGAAGATTAGCTCACATGATCTTCTATATTGCGGGCCATGTGCGAGGTCGAAGCTTGAGTTATTTTCTTGCTATGGGTTGCAATTTCTATCTTCTGGCCAAAGTTCTCTTGTAGATTAGGATTATTTTGCCTTCTAGATAAGTCGCACTGAGATTGAGACCATTCAACATATGAAACTCTTCCTATTTTTCATTCTTCTTCTTCCAGGACTAGCGAAAGCAAATTTCTTGCTGCAGTACGGGCTCAATTACTCGTCTGAAGCAGATGATACATCTTCTGATGATTACGAAACTCAAAGAACTTTTCATAAGGTTTTATTAGGAGCTTCAGTTAATGCCCGCAAAACAGTTTTTTTTGGTTGGAACATAAATTCTTGGTCTTCATCTTTCACAAAAATTTCTGATGAAGAAACTTACTCCATGCTTGAAATGGGTCCAAGAATAACTTATTTTTTTAGTGATAGTTATAATGGTTTTATCAGTGCAGAGTGGAATCCCTATGCAAAAGGAACTCGTGATAAGACAGGGACAAGTGCAGATATCAATGGTTCAAGTATGGCCTTTGGTATTGGCTATCGCTTCAAAATATCTCAAGTTTTTGGTCTGGGTGCTGGCCTCTACTATCAAAGTCTCTCGTTAAGTACTGAGACGGTGAACTCTACAGAGAGCACCGTGAGCGACAAAATCACCAACATCATGCCAATGCTTGAGCTCACCATCATCACAAGGTAATTTTAGAATTTCTTAAGCTTACAATTAAAGCTTCATATGTCATTTAGAGATGGTAAGTCTTTAGGAGGATATATAATGAAAAAGAATCTAATCGCCATTTTTTGTGTTCTTCAACTTCTCATACCTGCATATGGAAAAATAATTAAGAAAGACAATGAGTTCTATGTCAAATCTGGTGTTTTAGAAAAAGCCATTTTCAAAGTCAACGAACTCATTAAAAAATCTGAACTTAAGGGTGTCACGATCTTTGATAATGGGAATATACATCTCATGTCCTTTACTCATGCGAATGGTGAGCGGAAGCTTTATTCCATTGATCAGCAGGGCTTCATGTATGACATAAAACCCTATTCAGCCTTTGAAATAGTTGAAATCTTACCGGGTGAGAGGTTTAAGTTTAAACAACGGCCAGATAAAATTTTCCGAGTAGATCAGAAAGGTTTTTTTCTCAACAATTAAGCTCTCATTTAACATAAAAAGTCAGTTAATAATTTTACCGATTTGAAATGAAAATTATGAATAATCTTCTATAATACTTTAAATGAGTGCTCCAAAGCATATTAATTTTCTCATCGTTGATGATTTGTATTCCATTCGAAAGGCCATAAAGGTTTCTTTAACTAATTTAGGTTACTATGGTGAGATTTTTGAAGCAGATTCTGTGGCCCGCGCCAGAGAAGTTATGACGACAAAAAAACAAGAAGCACCTGTAGAATTTATCATTTCAGACTTAGATATGCCGGGAGAAACAGGAATAGAGTTTTTAAAATTTATCCGAGAAAGCCAAAGCTTCAGCCATCTCCCCTTTCTCATGCTTACTGGAGTGAACACTAAAGATCAAATTCTAGAAGCTATTTCAAATGGTGTTAGTAGTTACCTCCTCAAACCATGGGATGATAAGACAATAAATCATAAAATAGATGCCTCATGGCTTAAACATGGAAACTGAATCTCTCCCTAGAATTCTGCTTATTAGTCATAGTTATCAAGCCTCTTCAAATTGTGCGGGGATGATAAGATCAGAGCTTGAATGCACAATTGATGAGTGCTTAGGTCCTATACTTTTATCCGAAATTCTTGAAATGTGTCCCATCTACGACGGGATTATTTTCATAGAAGCAAATGATTTATTTAACACATTTAAAGTTAAATGTCCTCACTACCCATGCAAGCATACGCTTGAATTAACTATAAATCTTGAGGCCTCTCAAGTTATCCAACAATTTCTAGTCCCATATAAAACCGATTTAAAGAGAAAAAAATTTATTCAGATTACTGAAAAGTTTATGGCATGCTTTAATGAATTACCATTTGATATCTATCATCAAAATGCAAAAGAAGAATATAAAGTCTTGTTTCTATCAAACCAAAAATATGATGGTGAATTGATAAAAAAATCAGGCGCCCTTTATATCAGAGTAGACCAATTTAATTTGCTCAAAAAAAAATTAATGGCAACTCCAGAGACACTCATATTTCAGAGTCTCCAACAATCAGAAAATGTCATAGAGCTCTTGGGTAATATTGAAAAATTTTCTGCCAGACACTTTCCAAATATTAATACTAAGATTACGACCGAATCTAGGATTTACTTCTTACATGCCCTTAAAATCTGTGAAAGCAGTTCAAAGATTCTTTCACTAATTGAAAGGCAGTTTGATCAAAGTACCTATTATATAGCCCACTCCTATTTAATTGCTCTCACAGCGATGAGAATTTTAACCTTGGGCCGAGAAATCTCGCCTCTTCAATTCATCTATATTTGTTTTACAGCGATAACCCATGATCTTGAATTAGAAAGAGATAACAAATCTAAAAATGAAAATAAGCTTATAGAAGACTTGGAGAGCGGAAAACTTGACACGAACTATCAGCTTTCTCAACAACTACTCTACCATGGTGAAAAAGCCGCTAAACTTGTTTCACATCTCGGAACATTCCCAACCTGGGTTCTAGATGCCTTGAAAAATCACCATGAAAAACCTAAAGGAAGCGGCTTTCCCGTGGGTGAAGATATTAAAAACTATCCGCTAGAACCCCTCCTTTTTATTGTTTCACATCTCATCGTGGACTATTTCGATCAACCTGATCATCGGAATATTTCTATGGATGAAGTTATTAAAAGATTAAATCTGAACAACTACAAATCTTCCTCATTGAGAAACCATCTACATGGTATTGAAAAGCTTGATATAATGAGGGCATGAGGACCCCTTTTTTAATTTTATTATTCCTTCTCATTTGCCTAGAAGTAAGTTGGGGAAAAACGGTAATTGTCCCAAAAAGGGAAACGGCCAAGTCGTACATCCTATCACTGACAAATATTTCGACAAATAAAACTCTCGAATTTGAATCCAAGAAGGGTAAATTTGAATTACCTCAAGATCTCGATGGTGAATTTTCTTTGCAGGTTTCATTTATAGATAAATGGGGAAGAAGAATTGAAGGACAGGAACCAAAGATAATAAAAATTATTTCGAAGATCGCTAAAATAGATAAAGAGACTCCTCTTAAAAATCAGACAAAACATTCTTTTGGGATAGTATTTGCCCCCTATACCGCCAATGGCACTTACGAAGCTGATCTTGGGAGTAATTCAAGCAGTCTAAAAAAGATCAAGGAACCATTAAGTGCTTATGGAATTAAAACAATTCTAAAATTTCAAGCTTTTCCAAAATATTTAATTGGCCTAGAAAGATTTCAGGGCTCTTCTTCAAACGCAAAAATAAATTTTACCGAAGTATCAGTTTCATATGAGATATTTGGCAAAGAGACGAAGAATGAAAACTTTAGAGCAGAACCGGGTTTGGCTTTTAACAGTGCTCAACTTACAGGTCAATTTAAGGATGGAGCAGATACTGTCAATCCAGATATTAAAGCAATTTCAGGTTACATGTACGGCAAACTATCGTACTTGAGAAACATCGATGTAATCGGTCTCAAGTCTGAAGCTATTATTGGTGCCTCATTAAACTACTTCAGATATAGCTTTTCTCAATCAATAGATTATAGATTTAATAATCGTTACTCAGCGGGCCCTTGGATTCAATATTCTAAATTTGAAAATGGAAGTAGCGGAGGTTCAATACAATCAAACCTTATTTCCTTAGGTTTAATATTGAATGCTAATCTTTAATGACAATTTCTTCACTTCTTATTGAATCTAAAGGTGGAGGAGCATCAATTTTAAAAGAGAGCTCCGGAGTTTCGCTAACCATTTTTGAGTGATTGAAGAGAATTTTCCATCGGTAATTTTTTAAAACTGGCAGGTCTAACTCATATTGATTGAGTCCTGTTACATCAATGACTTTTTTAAATTCTTTTGCACGTATTTCTAGACTTAGGTTTGAAACATCTGATGGAAGTTTAGTCCAAGCGAATTCAACTTTTTGAGTAAGTTCATCACTTACAAAAATTTTTCTATCTTCTGGGCCAATTAAAAAACGCTGGGGATTTATAAAATAAAAATTCCTCCAAACTCCTTTTTCTTTGGAGTCATTAAAAAGTGGCTCAATTAACCAGCTGAAGAGCCCTGATTGTTGAGTTTCAAACTGATAACTATCTACACTCGTTGTAAGATTTACAACATCTTTACCTGTTGATTCCCTAATGAGAAGCTTGTGTATCGCAGGAATAGACTTCTTCCATTTTAGTAACGCTTTATTAAAAAAAACGAGCTTGTCATCATTTTCAAATTGGGGAAGCATCGTCTGAACAATTGAAAAATTTACCGGATGAGTCCAATCTGAAAATTGCTCACCACGCTTAACCCTCGCAGATAATGAGTACTCACTACTTCTCAAATTCTTTGGAAATTGACCTAGGTCTCCAAAATAAACATCTTGGTCTCCAGATTTGATTTGAAACTCAGTAAAATCGGGATCAAATGTTCCAAGCGGCACGAAATTCTTGGCATAGACGACATCACCATTTTTTGGAAAACTTATCCAGGGTAAACGCAGATCTTCGACTTGAATCATTTTTGAGGATGTTTGACCATCAGCATCCACAATCTTCACGCCTGTAAGACCAGGATGGGAAAGATTTATTATAATGTCATTCATTGTTGACGTAAGTTCCTCAGCATTGAATTGATCTTCAATCTTCAATTGAAACGGTGGCTTACCATTTTTTATACTAATCTTAACGGCAGTCTCAATATCTTTTAAGAGAACTTTCTCAGGAATTTCCACGACGAGAAGCTCAGGAGTCACACTGAAATCTGCCCCTAAAGATAAATCAGGGAAAAAATTAATTTCCTTACCTTTAATACTCAACTTCTCTGTGACATTTGAATTTACACTTTTTTCAAAATTCACCTTACCTTCAATGATATCAATTGAGGCACCTTTTTGATTTGAAGTAATCTGAACCAAAGAATTAGGATAAAGAGTCAAACGAGAACCAGAGTTGAGTAGAATGCTTGATTTTGACTGTCCAGGAGTGAATACCATGGACTTATCTACGACTGACTGTTCTCCTCGAGCATCTAACCAAAAATAATCAACAGGAGTTCTAAACTTACATGACCCCTGACAGGTAGTAATTTTACCAAGGGAAAGGCCGGCCTCTTTTTGCTCATAGGATGTTGACCAAATCGAATAACCTGAGACAATAATAAGCATCAGTCCCAATAAATGTAGGGAAACATCTATCTTTCTTAATTTGAAAGAATTTATTAATTCGGTCATGAAGTAATTATGCAGATTAAAATACCTAGTTTCAAATACAAAATGGTAATCTTTTCTTTCGTGCTCGTAGGAACATGTCTTGGAATTTTCCTCTATTACATCATTCACTATTTTCAAACAGATAAACGGGCCTACTTATTTGAAGAAGCCTTTCGATTTGGACTTGAAGCTCATTCATCTTTGGAAAAAAATGCCTCTTTCGGCATACTGCTTGCGGCTTCAATCGATGAACCTGAGGACATTAATTTTAAATCGCTTCAAGCGAATATGATTGCTGCACGTGTTGATTTAAAAGATTCAAAGACGTCAACGCCATGGTCGTACAACAAAACAACCCTCAAAGAATTAAAACTTCCGGAATCTGATTTCCTTGGGAATACAATTGAAAATAACGTCATTGAATTTCTTCCCTCTCCTGATTTTAAAAGTGGTTACTTTAAAATTGGCCACTCTTTTAAAAACTCATCAAGCCTCATTGCCATTTACCCAAAAGATTTTTTTGAACTTCTTAGTACTAAAAGAATCGCTCAGGTTGCACTTCTTGATGAGATGACAAAAACTCTGATTTTTAAAAGCCCAAATTTCCCTGTGAATATTGACCCAAAAGAATTTATTCATAAAGATAATCAAGCTAAAACTTTTGATAAAAAAATTAAAGATTCAAATTACTTTGTTACTTCACATTTTTCAAACCTCACCAAAACCTCCATGGTCATCCTTTATAATATGGATGAGGCGAACCAAACACTGGCCCTATTAAGCAAAACACTTATTTGGGCAGCAATTGGTATGTTTGGTTTTGGAATTCTTCTTTCGACTGTTTTTTCGAATTCACTTGCAAGACCCTTAGAGATTCTGGCTGAAATGTCTAAAAAAGTTTCACAGGGTGATTTGACGGCCAGGGTTTCATTTGAAAGCTCTGATGAAACAGGACTTTTGGCAAAAAGTTTTAACAACATGATGGATAAAATCGTGATGTTTATTGAAGATCTAAAAGGTAAAGCACGTCTAGAGTCAGAGCTTAAACTTGCTAGCTTAGTGCAAAGAAATTTCTTTGACCTCACTCCAGTTTCTCAACCGACATTCGATCTCAAGGGTGACTACATATCGGCCAGTGAATGTGCAGGAGACTGGTGGAGTGTTCGAGAATGGAATGGTAAACAAGTATTATTTTTAGGTGATGCTACAGGGCATGGTGCACCGAGTGCCCTTCTTACCTCTGCCGTTTTCTCTGCCGTTGAGTGTATCAAATCTGAAATCATTCGAGGCGAATTGTGGTGGGAGCGACCTTCAGACATTCTTGAAAAATTAAACCATGTTGTTTCAGCTCTTAGTACAAATATCATGATGACATTTATTGTGGTGATATACGATCCTGAGACTAAACAAGCGTGGATTTCAAATGCTAGCCACGAAGCTCCTATTCTCATCAATAGGAAGAATCCTCCAAAGGCTGTCTCTGATATTAAGTACCTCCTTTGTGATCCAGGTCCAAGACTTGGCGACGTAAAAAACCCTCTTTTTCCTAATCATCAATTCCAGCTTAATAATCAGGACAGAATACTTTTCTACACTGATGGACTCGTTGAAGTTCTTGTAGAGCCAGGAAAAAAATTTTCTGAACGTTTTCTTCTAAAGAGGATGATTAAGATTGGAGCACTATCTCTCACGGATGCAATAGATCAACTGGTTACATCTGCGGAGAAAGTAAATGCAAATGACGATATTTCATTTTTTATGATTGATATAAAATAAGAGAAGAATATGACTATCCAACCTATTCATGAGCAATCCTTCACAAAAAATTTAAAAGCAGGTCAAAATGGCTTCATTGTTGGAGAGCATAATCCGAACCTGATCCATCAATTTGATAAACTTAATCATGCAAACTGGGTTACTGCAATTATCGCCAATAAACTAAGAGCTCGCTATGAAACTCTTGAAAATTTTCTTAATAGTCTGGGTGAAATAAGACCCTCATCAAAAGAAAAAATTCGTTTTACTATTGATGAGCTTATTATGAATGCAGAACTTCATGGAAACTCAGATTCACCCATTTTCTTGTCGATACACCGACTTCAAGATGGCTTCTGGATCAATTGTAAGGATAAAGGTGGAAGATTCAATATTCAAGCAGCAGAATCACTCTATTTCACCATTTTTGAAGAGAAGCTTACTCCATCCTTTGATGGTCTTGGAGCAGGAATTGGTCTAGGCATGATTACAAAAATGTCGTCGCAAATTCATATCAGATGCATCAAAGGTAAAGAAACGATTGTCAGCTGCTATGTGCCGGATCACTCACCCAAAGAGTTAAAGAGTTTTAGCTATATAACTGATTGATTTAAAATTATTTCAAACTCAAAAATCGAAAATATTTTTCTACAATTCCATCAAACTCATACTCTTTACCATCGATGGTAATATTTTTCTGAATGCTGGATAGATCTAGTCCTCTTGCATCGATAAAATGATTGATTTCATCCTCGTCTTCAACACCAATGTAGGGAGCATATAAAGAAATCACTTTTCTCTGTGATGAAAGAAAGCCATTCACAATATTCACTTGCTGGATAAAGAACGGAGGGCATTTTTCATATTCAATATCTGTAGTCGCCGGAACATCTTTAAGTAAATTAATAAAGTCCCTAATACCACAAGAATTTATCCCTTGAAGTTTTTCAAGATCAAATACTATTTTTTTGGATGAAGGAAGTTTATAGTCAGTATGAACAAAATTCTCATCAAGGTGTCCTGAAATTTTGACCTTGGCGACATCATCAGAAGGTTTAATCTCAAATTCAAACTTAGACATGTTTTTTCCTTTTAAGATACTTATAGGGCAGGGCCAATTCTGAACAAGAAGTGCCATTCTCTTCGTCAAGGCTAAGATTTAGTGTGGCCCCAAAACCTTTAGCAATCCGATCAACTAAGCCAACACCTTGGTTCAAGCCACTCAAGATCGATACATCATTTAACTTTTTATTAATTCTACCTTTGGTTTTAATTTGAATCAAGCACGATTGCCCTTGGTCTTTTGCCTCAATCGCTATTGAATTTTGATCGCTATTTTCACTCATCCCATGGGCCACAGCATTTCTTAATCCCTGAATAAGAAACTGATGTAATAGTTTATATAAGCTGCTATCGAGAAAGAATCCTGCACAACTAGTCGAAAAATATTTTACATCTTTTCCAGAACTTTGACCCAGCTCCTGAGCATACTCCCCCATCGATAGAGAGATCTCTTCCAAGTTTATAAAAACAAACGGGGTTAGAATTTCTTTTGCAGTATCAAGTTCTTTGGCCTGAAATACCTCTGAGATAATACTTAGTGGTAATATTTTTTTATCCTCGGTCGTACTTGGTAAAAGCAACCGTATTTGATTTAATATCTTTTTAAAATTATTCGATAGTTCTTTTACGTTAAGCTGCTTCTCTCCTATGCCCTCATCTGATAATTCTATTTGATGGACTAACTGATCAAACCCAACTGGCCCATAGTAGGAAAATAAACCTTTCAAGGCATGAAGATTTGCTTTAAAAAATTGAAGGTTGGAATCTTCATTTAAAAGTTCCTCCAAAAGATCCTCTACTTCACTCATGGCAACTTGAAAACGACCTCCACTTTGTGAAGCCTTGAGTAAGCTCGCCGCAAATTTTGTTTTGACATCTAAGTCTTGGCGTACCTTGGTCTCCTCAGTCACGTTGGTCATCGCAAGGATAATTGATTCTAATTGCTCTACTTCACTATAATAGGGGTAATAAGTAATTTTAAACACCTCATTAGCGAAAACCAATTCCTGAGGTGCAAGTGCAACCATTTCCTCAAAGGGAAGCGCATTAGAGAAGAGCAATGCTATCCATTTCTTTGATTGTTCAGTCGTCATAACAGTCGCAAACAACTCAGCAAGATTATCTGGAAATAACTCCGTGACGACAGATAAATTTAACCCTTGAGCCAAATCGATCTTACCATCAGGATTGACCATAAAGATTGCCTGTTTAAAGCTATCTAATAGATCAAATAAGTACTTATTGGATCGTCTTAATTCAGCTGTTCGATCAGCAACCATTTGCTCAAGGTTTTGATTAATTTGTTTCAGCTCTTGCAATTGTGAGTGATACTTTTGATGAAGATTCTTTTCTACAAATAGATCTTTAATTATAATTAAAACGGATTGATCTATTGAAACTTTTCTAACTAATCCAAAACCCTCTTTTTGATTGGCAAAATTAAACCCACACTCAACAGAAAGTTCAGATATCTCCTCTTCAAATTTAATTAAATCTTTAGCAAACTTAATCTTTCGAACTTCTCTCTCTTTGTAATTACTCAGGATAAGAAAGGAATTATTCCAAAATAAAATCTCTCCTTCCTCGTTAGTCACAAGGCATGCATCAGATAAATGCTCAAGATAAGCATAAGACATGAAAGGAAACTCCAAACTCTTAAGTTAAGGACTTATCGGTCAGGAGCTCGAGCAAGTTCAGAGGTTAATGGCCAAGTTTTTCGGTCAGAAATAAAAAAACCTCCCAAGAGGGAGGTTTTTTATGGTGCCCGCTCGCGGAATCGAACCACGGACACAAGGATTTTCAGTCCTTTGCTCTACCGACTGAGCTAAGCGGGCCTATCGAAAACAAATAACTTTTCTTCTAAAAAAGAGATCTCTAAGTTAATGTTTCAATGGACTTTAGTCAACGACTATTCCATAAAAAGATTTAATTAACTAAGTGAGTCAATTGTTTATGCCAGTTAAAGTTATCTGCACTGAGCTTTCTCTTCCTTGGTTTCAGGTTAATGCCCTGACCTTTCTTCCAGAACCGAGCTCTTCTCCTATAAAAACCGAATGGGCGATATTTACTCATGGCTATACCTCCCATAAGGGTGATTGCTTAAATTGGGCATCACGCCTGTCTGAGTCCGGCGTTCCCGTTATTATTTTCGATCAACCGGGGCATTATTTAGGCAGCTTTAATGAGGTCGGAAGTCTTGAAGAGTTCAAGAATCATGCCCATGAACTTTTTGGTGAGGCCTATCATAGGCTCCAAATTCTAATGGATCAAAAGATTGGGGAGTCTAATTTCCCGGCCATTAAATCAGTTATACTAGGTGGTCACTCTCTTGGGGCCTTTACGGCGATGAAAGCTCTTAAACTAGATTGCTTTCAACATTTAAACCGAATTGCTGTGGGTATTGGAATTGGAATTGGTCAAAGGCAAGCGACTCATCTCTTTGAGACTGCCTTTTACGAGAAGACACTGGCCATAAGAAGACAGTTGGTTTCTGAACACTTAGATTCTAAGGAGATCTTTTCTTGGCTTAAACAGGCAAAAGAAAATTTTGAAGTCAGTAACGAAAGAATGCATCTCATTACGGGAGAGGACGACGTTGTAGTGGGGAATCGAGGTCTGGAGGCATTTGTTGAAGTTTTAGAAAAAAATAATAACCAAGTGACCTTTGAAAAACCAACGAGACTTCCTCATCATGAGCCGGCACTTGCGACAGCTCATCTCTTTTCATTTCTCAAGAATCATTTTCAGTGGAAATCTTAATCCAATGCTTGAGATTTTTTAACCAACCCATTTTTCCTGGCCGATCAAAAGAAGTAAACTTTAATTGCTTTTTCAATCCTCTATTCGTCATATTATTAATCAATTGAAATAATTCTAAAATTTTCATTTCATAAAACCAAGATTTGAGGAATAAAAAATCTTTCTTTAGATTAAGCAATGCCTTTACTCTCTCTAAAGGTTTTCGATTCCATGGGCACACATCTTGGCAGATATCACATCCAAAAAATTCCCCTCTTGATTTCTCAACACCTTCAGGAGGGGCTACATCCTTAAATGTTTCAATCGTAAAAGTTGAAATACACTTTGAAGCTTCCAGAGTTCTCGATTCTCCATTAATGGCCAAAGTGGGACAAGCCTCGACACATTTATTACACTGCCCACAATGATCAACATCTAGCTGGGGAGATGATAAACTGAGCTTTTGGTTTAGTAATAATGAACCGATAATAAAATAACTTCCCTCTTTTTTATTAATGAGCATAGAGTTTTTGCCAAACCATCCTAAACCGGCCCTAAACGCAAGATCTCTCTCTAAAACAGGTTGCACATCAAGTGAAACAAAATGTTTTATTCCATCATGAGTGCTAGAGAGTGAATTGAAAATGACTTCCAATCGGCGCTTCACTTCAAAATGATAATCTATTCCATCAAAACCTAAAGCATAAGCAGCCACTTGGTGATGATCATTATCTAACATCCATTTCTTTGTTTCTTGATAGCTAAAAAGAAAGACTAAAGCCGATTCAAATTCAGGATAAATGTTCTTTAAGTCCGAGCGTTTATTTTTTCTTTCATCGGCCAGGTAAGATAAAGAACCATGTTGATTTAAGTCAAGCCAGTTGAGATATTTTCCATAAGAAGAAGGGATCGAATTTTCTGTATAGCCCCATTCAACGATCCCTAGGCTTTTAAGTTCTTTCTCAGAAATGTGCAGCAGGGATTTCATTTTTCAAAAGGAATAATTTCGATTGCCCCCGTTGGACAGGCTTCCACACACTGCATATCGAGATCACATCGAAAGATCTTGCTTGAATCAATTCTTGTTTCACCATTGTTATCTAACTTCGTTGTCCAAATCTCGTAAGGACAAACGTTGATACAGGCCTGGCATGAAGCACAGATACCCGTATCAAGTAAGATCTTTCCCTTGTCAAAAGACACCTCCTGGATCGTTTCTTGATCAGTGCTTTTGATGGCCTTAGGGACATCTTTGATAATTTCAAGTCGTATCGAGTTCGTCGTACCTTGCTTGAAGAATCTTCCATCCCCAACAGTAATAACGACCTTCTCCCCATAGTGAAGCAGATTTTTTGTTTTTAATTCGGCAATCATAAGATCGCCAAGTTTAGTCAGGTCAGAATTTTCGTGAATATTAAAGTAATAAGGAAAAATTCCCCAGTACAGACTCATCCTTCTAATCACATCTAATGAATTTGTGACCCCTAGAACAGGTGTTTTAGGCCGAAAGCGAGTCATTTTCAGACAAGAATTTCCACCTTCAGTGATAGAAATAATCCAACTCGCCTGATTTTTTTCGGCCACAATAGAAGCTGCAACCTGAATAGATGCCGTAACACTATTGATACCCATATTTCGTAGGAATGGTCTGTCACGAGGAGTTTTTTCTGCCTCTTCAATGATTTGTCCCATGATTGTAATGGCCTCTAAAGGATACTTCCCAGAAGCTGTTTCCCCAGAAAGCATCACCACATCTGTTCCATCCCAAATAGCATTGGCCACATCAGAAGCCTCCGCTCTCGTTGGAGCTGAATTTGTGATCATACTTTCTAACATTTGAGTGGCCGTAATAATCGGACGTCCGATTTCATTACAAAGCTTAATCATTCTTTTTTGAATACTAGGTACGAGGTGATTTCCAACTTCAACCCCCATATCTCCACGAGCAATCATGATGGCATCTGAAACATCAATAATGCTCTCCATATTATCTAAAGCTTCAGGCTTTTCAATTTTAGATACGATTGGGACATGCACCTTCATGGTATGAAGAAGAGATTTTACGGCCATCACATCTTCTGCAGTCCTAACAAAACTGAGAGCCACATAATCTATTCCCTGCTTAAGTCCAAACAGTAAATCTTCTCTATCTTTATCCGTAAAGCTTGGGGCCGAGACTTTAACATAAGGAAGATTGATACCTTTGTTTGATTTAAGGGTTCCACCGACTTTAATTTTAATTTTTAAAACATCACGATCTTTTTCGATCGCCTCGGCCACAATAAGCCCATCATCAAATAATATTCTGGCACCAACATGGGCATCTTTTACTAAATTTTTATAAATTGTAGGAATAAATTGTGTGGAATATTCTGAATAATTATCTTTGACATGACTCGGACCAATGACCCAAACATCGCCATCTTTCAAGATAAGAGGCTCGGGTAGTTTATCCACTCTGATTTTTGGTCCTTGCAAATCGAGAAGGATAGCAACTTCTTTACCTACATTTAAAGAGGCCTGGCGAATATTTTTTATGGATTGCTCATGGGCTTCGTAAGTCCCGTGAGACATATTCACCCTCGCTGCATTCATACCAGCAAGAATCATTTTCTCAAGCATTTCAATGGTATTTGAACTAGGTCCAATGGTAGCGATAATCTTCGCTCTACGGCTAAGCATATATTAATCTTTTGATGAGGTTTATTAACTTAGGCGCTTAAACTCTTTGAGTTGATCCATCTGATTAGCGTGATCATCTCTAATCGAGTTTATGCGGGACTCATAAGTCGACACTACTCTAGACTTTTCATCTTGATATGTCGCCTTAATTCGATCTAACTCCATCTGATGAGTGGTATCTTTTTGCGCCAACTCTTTACTAGTTGTAACGGTTAGATCTTTTAATCTTTTCTCGTAGTCATTTGTTAACATCTTAATTTTTGTATCACTGACCACTTGCATCTGATCAATCTTCTTCTGATAATTTGAGTTCATCTGAATTGTTTCTGATTTAAAGTGACTATCTTTCTGAGCAAGCAAGGTCTGATAATTCGACTGGTCTGCTCCTCTACGATCCTCATAAAATCTAACCTGAGACTCGAGTTGCTTATCCGTTTGGTCAACTATGTTTTGAATTTTCTGATCCATCGTCATTTTCAGATATTCATTTTCACGCTGAAAATTAGAAAGACGCTGCTCATATTCCTGGACAGTAGAATCCATCATACGAGAAAACTCATGCTTCATCTCTTGTATTTCTTTATTCTTACTTGCATGGAGTTTTTTAGCAAATTCAGTTTTGTCTTGATTAGTAACTTTCGTCACATCTTCAATGCTAGAGCGATGCTTCTCCTCGAGACTTCTCATAGAATTATTAAAATTCTCTTTTAGCTGAGTGAGGCGTTGGTTCGAGTTATTTTTCTCAAGCATAATTTTTTGTTCATAGGCTTGCCGTTCTATGTGATTTTGATTTTCACGATTGGCAACTTCAACTTCAGCTCTCTCTCTTTCTCGAGCGACAGTGACGATCTTGTCTGCATTAGCTTCATTTATTTTCCGATCAAGTCGCGCCGTGGCCTCTGCACTTTCCTTCTTAAGGGCTTCCGTGTAGGCATCCTGGTCCTCTATCGTCTTATCCTGATATATTTTCTTTGTTTCAGTCACCTGATCTTTCATACGATCGACACGAGTATCGTTCATCGCCTGATCACGTAAACCTTGTTGACGGTGCATGACCTGAGCGAACTCACCAGATCCATTATCTCGTCGCCTTTTTTCAATTTCAACAAGTCTTAATTGCTTATTGTAATCACGGCTTACAGAGGTTAGAGAATCTTGATGTTCACGATTAGTTTTTTTGTATTCAGCTTGTTGAAGCTCTACCAGATTTTCATTCCGATTACCGTAGTCTCTCGCAAGATTCTGATATCGGTCTTCATATTTACGCTGAAGCGTTGCAAGTCGGTCACCAGTATATTGCTTCTGTTGTTCAAAATCATCTTCTTGAATTTTCTTGGATTTCAAGAAATCATCTCTTAGTCTTTCTCTTTGCTCAGCTCTTTTGAAAGCTGCATCTTTTTGAACATCGGTCATTTGATCTTCATGGGATCTTACGATCTGTTGTCTTTCTCGGTTGTAACTATCCTTAAGATCATTGCCCTCTTTTGTCATTTCTTCATTAAATTCTTTTAGGCGCGAACTCATGTCCTCTCTGACGGAAGCCACGCTATTGTTATACTTTTTCTTTGAATTTAACTGCAAATCTTCATGACTTTCTTGCTGTGATCTGAATGATTTTCCATAGCTGTTTTTTATATCATTCAGTCTCTGGTCAAAATCTTTTCTCTTCTTTATTGATTCTTTTGAAAAATCTTCCCTTTCTTTGAGGAGATCTTCATGAAATTTATCATTATTATTAGCAAGAGAATTTCTATTGGCTTCTTTAAGTTTATCTAGATTTTTTTCATAGCTAGACTCTAGCTCTGCCTTGTCCTGAATAAAAGTATCCCTCTGCTTTTTTGTAACGTATTCAGCTCTTTCATTGGTGTCAGAGATCTTTCTATCAGCAGCCTGCTGAGTCTTTCGGATAGTATCGTTAAAATACTCCCGGTCTTTTTGAAGTTGTTTTGTGTAGTCTACGCCCTTCATGGCCTTATCCTTATGAGTCACTTCCTGTGACATCATAATAAATAATAGCATAGGGCCCAAATAAAAAAGCCTTGGGTAAAACTTGCAGTCCTCCCCCAAGGCTTTTTTTTCAAATAGGTCTTAAAATTCTTATTTTGCTAATTCTTCATCAATCAGCTCGGCAAAAACTTCCACTTCTTGAGCTCCAGAGATTAGTTGACCATTTACATAGAATGTTGGAGTTGACTTTACCCCTATTTTCCGACCATCTTCCAAATCTGCATTAACTTGCTTTAAGATCTTTTCATCTTTCATACAGGTCTCAAAGCTATCCATTTTTAAACCTACTGCCTTTGCAATTTTTTTCAAGCCTTCTGGATCTAAAGAATCTTGCTTAGCAAACATATCATCGTGCATTTTCCAGAATTTGTCGGCTCCTTGCTCATTTGCACATAATCCAGCAATGGCAGCACCTTGTGCATGGTTATGAAAAGGAAGTGGAAAATTCTTAAAAGCGACTTTCACTTTTTTTCCATACTTAGCTTTTATCTTCTTAAGGAGATCAGCACCCTTGGCACAAAAAGGACATTGAAAATCTGAATACTCCACGATCACAACCTTAGCATCTTTATCGCCAGCAAATGGTGCATTTCCGACCTCAACTGGGAAAGTAGGTCTTCTTGGCTTTTGCATGTAAACTTCAATTGGACTTTTCTTAGTCTGCTCACCAAGCCATTTCTCTACGGCTTCTTTTTTACGCTCCATAGTGAGATAGTTTTTAATTTTTTCACGAATCTGAGGATTGATGTGCTCTTGAGGAATGTTCTGATCCTTAATGAAGGCATCAATCTCTTTTTCAGAAATATTTATAGCTGAAGAGATATATTTAGTAACAAACTCATCAACCGTTAATCCCTTTTTACGAGGATCCTTTTCGACAAGTTTATCGATTATCAGTGATTTTAGTTTACCCATTTTGACTTCAAAAGCTTTTGATTCAAATTCAAAAACTTCAGACTCAATACCATTCATTAACTCAGCATTTGTGATTTCAATATCACC
>CANEVK010000014.1 GCA_947442115.1 Bacteriovoracaceae bacterium
CTGGCCAAATAATCTTGGCGTCATCTTAAGGTTGTTGAAGTCCTTTTAGAGACTTGGGCCTTTGTTATTAAACCTTTGCTCGCACCATCGAAGATTCATTTTAAATTGATTATAGTGCGCTCCTGATTTTTTTCATCAAGGAGCGTTTCATGAAAATAATTATTTCCGCCATTCTTTTTATTTTTTGTGCCCATTCCTATTCACAATCTTATTTCGTTTTAGAAAGTGGGATTACCTTATCCGTGGACGTGAATGGATATGTCTATGATCTAGGTCATTACACTCCTCTTAGTCGCATGACTGCAAAGGGAGGTCAGTTTTTAGTCGAAGATACTAATATTTTAGTCACAGTTGATTCGAAAGGTGTCCTTTATAGGAAGTATGAAGTTTTACCCAAGCACTTTATTTCTAAAGGGATGAATTACTTTATTAATGAAACGGGGTCTCTTTTTACAATTGATCAAGATGGTGTCGTACATATTAATGAACAAAATACTGAGGTCCAAGGGGCAACAAAATTCGGTGGGAATTTCTTTGTAACCGATAAAAATGAAATCATCGTTATTGATCCAAGTGGAGCACTCATTAATCAAATTGTCGAAGGGCTTGAGGTCGATGATATATTGCTCGTTGGTGGACAATATTTAATAACTAGTCGAGGGGCACTTTATACTGTTTCCCGTGATGGGAAAATGATCTCTCCAAGCGAAGAAAGAGTAGGGCCTATCACTAAAAAAGGTGGAAATTATTTTATTGATTCTTTTGGACACCTCTATACAATTTCTCAGGACGGAAGCCTGAAATTACCCTCTCTTCCGCTTGCGCTAAAAGTTTCTTCTATATCGAAACTGGGTTCCAATTATTTCATTGATACTGAAGGTAAATTGTATACTGTAGATCTTGATGGGCAAGTCTGGGAGAGATGGCTTGATTATGATTTAAAGACGGTTAAATTGACTTCACTCTAAGATTAAGCTCTTGAAACAAGAATTTTACTTTTAATTTCACTTGGTGCAAGTTTTTGGATCCTTTCAAAAGATTGATTATCATCAACTAATAGGAGATGGTTTTCTCCTGTTAGTTGAGTTTTAATAAGATTGAAAAAGTTTTCAAATTCTTTATCAGTGATATTTTTCCCCATAAGAAGATAAAAATATTCGCCAAAACTTTCAGAAATAATAACCCGACACTCGAGTTCTGGATTTTGACCAAGGCTTGCTGTGATAAGCCCATTCACGAGATAGTCTATATCTCTGTAGTTTGAAAGAGCTGGTTGTATTCTTTCAGTACAGGTCCAGATCAATCCTCTTGTTAGTGGAGTCACTTTTTGTTTTAGATTAGTCATTTCGCTTGAGTTCTATTTTGTAGATACTATCTAGTATGCCATTAAGGAAACTAGCAGATTCTTTAGTGGAGTACTTCTTTCCGAGTTCAATAGCTTCATTGATCACCACTTTGCCTGGAACTTCCGGATGATAAGTGAGTTCATAGATCGCCATCATAAAAATAGTATGCTCAATTTTTGAAATTCGAGAAAGTTTCCAGTTCTTTAAATATTTGACCAGGACTTCTTCAAGAGCTGCATGAGACTTCATGATTCCATTGACCATGGAAGCGACGTAGGCCTGAGATTCTGAGCTGAGCTCAATATTTAAAGTTGATTTAAATTCCTGGAGTCTTTCAAAAATACTAGCAGTGTCTAGGTCCTTTTTGAGATCACTAAAAGCTGGTAGTTGAAAATGATAGAGAAATTGAAGGCAAAACTCTCTGGCCTCTCTTTTAGTGCTCACGATTTTCTTCCTTTAACCCTTGAGGGTTAATTTTGAATTGCTTATATTCATCATGCTTAAGCTCATTCACGAATTCTTCAACGTCTTGAAATTTACGGTACACAGCTGCAAAGCGAACGTAGGCAACTGGATCAAGATGTCTTAAATACATCATCACAAGATTTCCAACGTCCTTTGAGTGGATTTCTTTATCAGAAATATCCAAAATGGCTTTTTCAATATTATTGATAATGCGCTCTATTTGAACGGCCGAGATTGGGCGCTTCTCACAAGACTTCTGAATACCGTAGGAGAGTTTTTCTTTATTATAGGCTTCGCGACGACCATCTCGCTTAATCACCATGGGCATTGAGAGTTCAATCGTTTCAAATGTCGTGAAACGTTTTTGGCATGATTCACATTTTCTTCTTCTGCGAATAACGCTGCCTTCATCTGAGTTTCTGGAGTCGAGAACTTTAGTATCTGGAGCTGAGCAGTAAGGACATTTCATAATGCACACCTATACTATATCTTGTGTTGATGTTGCCTTATTTACCATACTTAATTCAAGATATAAAGCTAAATAGCTGAAAATAAGATGCTCGTTAAGTATTTGAAAGTTAAAAGAGCATTATTTTTTTGGTGGAGTAGAGCACTGGCCCTCAGTCCATTTTTTATGCCCATGGCATTCAGCTTCACAAGAGTTCCCATAATTAATCCCATCCGCACAAACGGGATTAAATATTTTCATGCAAAGACAAGGCTGAACAGTTAAGGGGCTTACTGGTTTTGCCTCGCTTTCAGTTGCAACAGTTTGATTCTTTGGTTGTGAGCTACAAGAGAATAAAAACAAAAGAATAAGCCATTTCATATCATCACCTTTATTTATAAACAGGAAATTTGAGACAAAGCTCATGCACGTTTTGCTTAATCTCTTTTTGAATTTTTTCATCCGTTGGATTCTTAAGCGCCTTCACAATCATTTCTGCCATGATTTTAGTTTCAGCTTCTTTAAAACCTCGAGTCGTAACGGCCGGAGTTCCTAAGCGTATCCCTGAAGTCACAAAAGGGGAGCGCTTATCATTGGGAACCATATTCTTGTTACAAGTGATATCCACTTTCTCTAAAATTTCACCGGCCTCTTTTCCACTCATGTTCACAGAGTCTGTTTTTAACAAGACGAGATGGTTATCCGTTCCACCAGAAACAAGCTCTATACCATTTTCAATTAATGTTTTAGCAAGCATCTGGGAATTTTTAATCACTTGTTGCTGATAAGTTTTAAAAGAAGGATCTAAGGCTTCTTTGAAGGCTACTGCCTTCGCGGCAATGACATGCTCAAGTGGTCCACCTTGAATGCCTGGAAAAATGAGTGAATTGAATTTTTTTGCTAATTCTTCATTGTTTGTGAGAATGATCCCGCCCCGAGGTCCTCGTAATGTTTTATGAGTCGTAGAAGTCACAACATCCGCATACTCCATAGGAGTTGGGTGCAAACCAGCAGCAATCAGTCCAGCGATATGGGCCATATCCACCATAAAAAAAGCATTAATAGATTTTGCAATTTCCGAAATCGTCTTGAAGTCGATTATTCTTGGATAAGCAGAAGCCCCTGCGATGATCATTTTTGGTTTTTCTTTTTTAGCGAGATCTTCAATTTGATTGTAGTCGATGGTCTCTGTTCCTTGGGTCAGACCATAGTGAAGAGCCTTATAAAGCTTGCCTGAGAAATTAACTGGTGAGCCGTGGGTGAGGTGTCCCCCTTGGGCCAGATCCATTCCTAAAAATGTATCTCCATGATTCATAAGAGCAAGGTAAACGGCCATATTGGCCTGGGAACCAGAGTGAGGTTGAACATTTGTAAACTTGGCATTGAAGAGAGCTTTTAAGCGCTCAATCGCCAGAGTTTCAATTTCATCTACAAATTCACAACCATTATAATAACGTTTCTTGGGATACCCTTCGGCGTATTTATTTGTCAGGCATGATCCTTGGGCTTCCATCACTGCTTTTGAGCAATAATTTTCTGAAGCAATAAGCTCTAGACCCATCTCCTGGCGTTGTTGTTCTTTTAGAATGAAGTTAAAGACGTCAGGGTCAATTTGATTGAGAGTTTTTTCCATAGGACGTAGTCTCCAGAAAGGTTTCTTCTATTTTAGGTAAAGTTAAGAATTATGCCTATTAAAAAACAACAAGTTGCACTCAGTCGAAATCCTGTAATTTGTACATGTTGGCCCCAGTGAGGAAGCATTTTAGATTAGACTTTGTTTATGGAAATCTTTGGGCTTATTTTTATTCTAGCAATCGTTCAGTCCCTCTTTGGGGTGGGTATTTTACTCTTTGGGACACCCTTGCTTTTACTCATGGGTTTGAGCTACGAGGAGACTTTACTTTATTTACTACCTTCTTCTCTCATTTTGAGTCTAAGTCAGGTCTGGGATTATCGAGAGCATAAACTTGAATGGGGATATCGAAACCGTTTTATCTTTTTTTGTGTCCCAGCACTTATTTTGGGATTATTTTTAGGATTAAATCTAAATCTGAGATTTGAAATTAAGCTCGTTATCTCAGTCATGCTTTTATTGACTTTTTTTGTTCGAAGTTCTTTTAGATTGCGCACCAAACTTCAATCTTTAATGAAACAAAATTTACCACTCACACTCACTTTGATGGGCCTCATTCATGGACTCTCTAATATGGGAGGATCGATTCTTGCGCCTCTGGCCTCTTCCCTTTACCAGGATAAAAAGCGAGTCCTCGCTGCGATCAGTTTTGATTATGCCTTCATGGCTGCCTTACAACTTTTATTTCTCATCACTTTTTTTGAGGCGCCATTGCAGTGGAAGCATGTTTTGACAGCTGCGCTTGCCATACTAGTGCGTCTTTTGATTGGTCAAAAAATCTTTCTTAAGACCTCTGAAACGACTTATCAGCGAATGATTAATGTCTTTATTTTATCGAATGCCATTATTTTAGGTCTCTCACTCACTTGAAAGAGACCCTGGATTATATATATTTCTTGAATAATGTGGAAGAATTTGTCCCACCAAACCCAAAAGAATTATTTAAAGCGTACATAATATCTTTTTTCTTCGGTTTATTAGCAACGTAATCCAAGTCACATTGTGGATCTTGATTTTCTAAATTGATGGTCGGAGGAAGTGTTCCTGTTTCAAGGGCCTTAATACAGAAAATACTCTCTAGTCCACCGGCCGCTCCCAGAAGATGTCCAGTCATAGATTTTGTTGAACTCACACACATGTTATAGGAATGTTCTCCAAAAACTTTTTTGATAGCTTGAGTTTCAGCGATATCACCTAGTGGAGTTGAAGTCCCGTGAGCATTCACGTAACCAACTTCTTCTTTTTTGATTCCAGAACTCTCAAGAGTCTGTTGCATACAAAGAAGAGCACCTGATCCTTCCGGGTGAGGTGCGGTAATATGGTGAGCATCAGAACTTGCTCCAAATCCAACGATCTCAGCGATAATTTTTGCCCCTCGGGCCTTGGCCTTTTCGAGATTTTCTAGAACTAAAATTCCGGCCCCTTCACCCATCACGAATCCATCTCGATCCACATCATAAGGACGAGAAGCGCGATGAGGTTCATCATTTCTTTTTGAAAGAGCCTTCATGCTAGCAAAGCCCGCAATGGTATAGCCGGTGATGACACCTTCAGTTCCACCGGTAATCATAGCATCCTGACGACCCAGCATAATTTCAGTCGCGGCCAGTCCAATAGCATGCGCACTTGAGGCGCAAGCGGAAGCAATCGCAAAGTTGATACCTTTAAAACCATAATGAATGGAAATAAGTCCTTCAGGCATATTAGGAATCACTGAGGGAATAAAAAAAGGAGAAACTCTTCTTGCACCTTTTTCTAGATAAATCTTGTGGTTCATTTCAATATGAGGAAATCCGCCAAGGCCAGTCCCAAAAATAATTCCAATTTTTTCAGGAGCATATTTTGCTTCTAGAAGTTGGGACTGCTTTAGGGCCTCAGCAGTCGAATGAAGAGCGTATTGATTAAAAAGGTCAAAACGGTCTTGATCTTTTAAATCCATTAATAATGGATCAAGTTTAAAATTTTTGATTTCGCCTGCAAATGTCACGGGCCAGTTTTCAGTACTTTGTCTCCCAATGGTGGAGATTCCGGATTTTCCAGCTAGAGCATTTTGCCAAACTTCATCCAAGGAGTGGCCGAGACCACAAATGGCCCCCATTCCAGTAACTGCAACTCTATTTAATTTCATAAAATTCATCCATAAACTAAAAAGCCTCCTTGCGGAGGCTTTTTTATTAGTGTGACTTTGCTTTTAGGTAAGTAACAACATCACCGATCGACTTAAGATTCTCAGTTTCATCTTCAGGAATCTCAACGCCAAACTCATCTTCCATCTTCATCATGAGTTCAACCATGTCTAACGAGTCGAGGTTTAGATCGTCAACGAAGCTTGTGTTTAGACTAATGTTGGCAGCATCCATCTTCGTAGCTTCCGAAACGAGCTTAATCACCTTGTCTTGTAGTTCCATTAAAATATCCTCCAAAATTTGAGTGGCACTAACTTATTAAAGTTACTGGCCATCGTCAATTTTAATTCGCACTTTTTGACCACTGCGAAATAGCTTAAAGCCTTGTATTCAAATAACACATTTAGGGTTGAGTGGGCTAAATGTACATCCCACCATCAATTTTAAAAGTTTCCCCGGTCATATAAGAAGAAGCTTTACTCAGTAAAAAACAAGTCAAATTTGAAACTTCTTCTGTGGTTCCAAAGCGGCCAAGCGGAATCACCTTAGAGTACTCCTCTTTGGCCTTCTCATTTAAAGCGTCTGTCATATCAGTTTGAATAAATCCTGGGCATATAACATTTGAACGTACGTTTCTTGAAGCGAGTTCCTTGGCCACGGATTTAGAAAATCCAATAAGACCAGCTTTTGAAGCGGCATAGGCTGCTTGAGAAGCATTTCCCATGAGACCCACAATTGAACTCATGTGGACAATGGAAACATTTTCAGCTTTTAAAAAATTTCTTGTAAGGGCCTGAGTCACCATCATGGATCCCTTCAAATTAGTATCGATGATGCTAGAGATCTCATCTGGTTTTAAGCGAAGGAGAAGAGTATCTTTTGAAATACCCGCATTGTTCACAAGTCCTGAGATCGGCGCCACATTTTTAGTAAATTCATCAAGCGCTTTGGTCATAGCCTCATAATCGGTTACATCAAACTTGAGTCCTGTCGCCTTACCCCCGGCCTTTTCAAATTCTTCTTTGAGAGAAGAAGCTTTGGCTTCATCGCCACGATAATTAAAAACAACATGGGCCCCTTGGGCGGCCAGAGATAAGGCAATCGATTTACCGATACCTCTACCTGCTCCAGTTACCAGAATGACTTTATCTTTTAAATCTGAATAGGTTGCCATCATAAAGCCTCAACTTCTGAGAAACCAGTCTCTGAATCAAGACTGATGACTCTAATATTTGGATTAATCTTTTTAATAAGTCCGGCCAGAACTTTTCCCGGGCCGCACTCAATCACAATCGCATCGTCTGAAAGTTTTTGAATACTTTGAGTCCAGAGGACACTTCCACAAACTTGCTTTAATAAATTTTCAATAATTTTTTCATAGGGAGTCTCTAGTCCATAGTCTTGAGCATCAACATTGGCGACATAAGGAATTCTTTGGTGGTCAAAAACACATTTCATAAGAACGTCTTTAAGTCTTAACTCTGCAGGTTTCATTAGTTCACAGTGAAAAGGAGCAGAGACTTGAAGTTCAATCGCTTTGACTCGAGCAGCGGTTTTTTCTTCCATGATTTTGATCGCTCGCTCACATGCAGGTTTATCACCGGAAATGACAATCTGGGCTGGTTCATTAAAATTGGCCGGGGAGACTTTTTCAGTTTCAGTAGAGGCCAGTGTACAGGCCTCACGAATGGTCTCTTCACTTTGCTTGAGGATAGCGTACATCGTGCCTTTACCAGCAGGGGTTGCTTCCTGCATGAATTTGCCTCTGAAATGTACGGCCCTGATAGCGTCTTCAAAACTCAAAACCCCTGCTGCAGATAAAGCAGAATACTCACCTACGGAGTGGCCTAAAACTTTATCGACAGTTATTCCTTTCCCTGCAAGAATCATTTTGAGTTCTTCAAAAAGCATAAGGGAGTGGGCAACGATGGCCGGCTGAGTGTTCTCAGTTAACTTTAAATTTTCTGCCGGGCCCTCTAGCATGAGGCTAGAAAGATCGTAGCCAACGGCTTCATTGGCCTTCTCAAAAAAATTGGTGCCGAGGAAGTTTTTCCCCATTCCTACGTATTGAGTTCCTTGCCCAGGAAAAGCAATTGTGACTTTCATTCTAACTCCTAATATTTAAGGAAAACTGCTCCCGCCGTAAGCCCAGCTCCAAAGGCTGCAAGGAGAAGATTATCTCCGCGCTTGATTTTTCCACTGCGAATAGATTCATCTAAAGCAATAGGAACAGTAGCGGAGGATGTATTGGCATACTTATCAACGTTGATAATCACTTTCTCAGGTGGAAAACCAAATCTATTACCGACGGCCTCTATGATTCTCAAATTTGCCTGGTGAGGAACAAACCAATCAACATCTGCCATGGTTTTACCAGAGTCATGAATAACTTTTTCACTTAAGGCAGCCATAGTTTTTACGGCCGACTTGAAGACTTCTTGTCCATTCATCGAAACCCAGTTCTCACCACGCTCTAAAACATCATGAGTGATTCTTTTGACAGCCCCACCAGCAAGAAGTTGGAGATGATCTTTTTTAGTTGAGTCTGCTGTTAAAACAGTAGAATAAATTTGTGACTCTTCATTTTCTGAAGCTCTGCCTAAAATCGCCACTCCACATCCATCACCAAAAAGAATACAGGTATTACGATCATCCCAGTTATTGAACGAGCTCGTCATTTCACTACCAACAACAAGTATATGTTTATAAAGTCCTGTTTTAATCATGGCATCGGCCATTGGAATCGCATACATCCAACCGGTACAGGCAGCATTCACATCAAGGGCCGGACAGGCATTCGTCATGCCGAGCTTGTGTTGAAGCATACAACCTGAATTTGGAAAAAACTGATCTGGTATGGTTGCTGAGAATAAGATCAGGTCAATATCATTCGCTGTAAGATTGGCCATCTCAAGGGCACGCTCGGTAGCGACTTTTGCCATACCGCTTGGAGTTTCATCTTTGCTTGGATCTGCAATTCTTCTCTCATGGATACCGGTTCTCTCAACGATCCATTGATGATTCGTATCGACTCTTTTTGCAATATCGTTATTGGTGAGAATTTTTTCAGGAAGATAGCTTCCGGTGCCGAGGATTTTGGTATTGAACTTCATGAATACCTCTTAGAAATAAAAAAGCCTTCTTACGAAGGCTTTTTTAGTTATCAAACTGTTTTAATGATTAGGCTTCAGCTGTTTGTTCAGCTTTAACTTTAATCTCTATAACTTGCTTACCTTTGTAGTGACCACAAGAAGGGCAAACATGGTGAGGAAGTACAGAGTCACCACAATTAGGGCAAGCCTGAGGGAATTTTCTGTAAAGTTTATGATGTTGACCAGCTCTTCTTAAACCCTTACGAGATACGCTGGTTCTTTTCTTAGGTACTGCCACAAATGCCTCCGATATGACTCAAAATTCTTTATCTATTCTTTGTTAACCTTAAAAATGAGGTTCTATTTCTAATACAGTTTTTGCCACTTGCCAAGCTCAAAAAATAATTAAGCTTTAGGTGGATTTCTCCAATCTACCCCAAGTAATTTGGCATCTGCGTCAAGCACTGGATATTGGTTGTAATTGAGGTAAATCTGCTCGTGGATCATTTCTTGAAAATTAATTGTGCGCTTCGTGTAAAAGTAGATCTCATACGTATCGTTTTCCACCCATGTTTCATCTATCTCAGCAAACATTTCAGAATTGGCCATCGATTCATCAACAAAACAGACTTTGAAAGGGATGCTAAGTTCCACTTTCATAGGCTTTAGGGTGCGGACACACTCCGTCGCATACTCGGCCTCTATAGTGCCTCTGGCCAGGAGAAATTCACCCATTTCAATTTTGTTTTTCTTTTCAATATCCCCGTAGACTTTAAGGTGGGTTTCTTTAAGGTAGATTTCAGGCTTCTTGTCGGTGGCATGCTCATTCATTTCCGTGAGAATTTCTTTGAGCCATTCTGTTTCTTGATCTAATTCAAATTCATAGGCGGCATTGGCCGGAAGTTTGATTAAATTAATTTGCGCAGAGACTTTATTTTCGTGTTTTTGCATAAACTGGCCTTTCAATGTAGATTGATCACTTCATATTAAAGATTTCTCGATCTGAGAAGGTAAGACTCAATGGCCCTGTGCGAAAAGATTCTGATTTCTGGTTTTTCTGGTGCGGGGAAAAGCTCCCTGCTAATCGCCTTGAAAGCTGCTGCCCCTGAAGATTGGGAGTTCTTTGATGATTTAGATAGGTTAGTCCTCAAAAATCATGGCAAAGGTCATGCTCATCTCGCCTCAGTTATTGAAACTCATGGTTGGGAAAAATTTCGCCTTTGGGAAAGGCAGGCCTTGGAAGGGTGGCTCAAAGAAGACGGCAAAGGAGTTCTGGCCCTTGGGGGAGGAACACTTTCTCCACTGGTGTGGGAGCTTTTTGGGAAAAGTCGCAAAATTAAATTCTGCCATCTGAGTATTCCTTTTGAACTGGCCTGGGAAAGATTGAATTTGGATACAAATGCCCCAAGACCTCTAGTTCAGCTGGGAAAAAATAAGCTCCAGGACATTTTTTCAGAAAGAGAGAGAGTCTTTAATCAGATTGAATGGAAACTAGACGGGCAGCTCCCGCTTACAGAGAATTCAAAAATTTTCTGGGAAAAAATCTTAAAGCTCTCTGGAGAGCAATAAGTTATTTGATCTTTGAGAAATAGGATGAATCTCTTCTAAATGTGATTTAATTCGAATGATGTCATAATCAAAGGCAAGCTTGGGAGTAAATTGCTTTCTTGGTCCTTTTAACTTTTCATACTTAATAAAACCGATCGTTTCTAAAAAGTTACAATCCTTAAGCACATGGGGATACTCACGGCCTAAAACTTTCGCCAGCTGATTAATTGATTCTGGGGAAAATCTCGCAATGGCCATGAGGATTTGTAGTTTATTTGTCGTTATACATTTTTTAATCGTTTCTTCTGAGTCAAAATAAATTGAATGAGAATCTTTTTTACCATGTTTACCCATTAAGAGAGTCTCTCGGGCTTCAGTCATAAATTGTTTTCTATTAGAGATAATAAGATTTAGAATTTTAAGCTTCATCTAAAAGTTCCTTAATTTTTATTTCAAAAAAAAACCAGGCTTTTTGCCAGTTCGAAACGTGAATTGATTGGCGCACCTTCGACTCATCAGGGAGATTTGGATGTTCATGGAAACCAAAAGGAGCATGGTTATCAATTAGAATAATTGTTTCGAAGTTTTCCTCTCCCATTCTTTTTTCCCGCTTCACCATAAAAACACTCTTGATCCCATCTGGTTGATAGAAATCTCGGTCTTTTGTCTGCTCAATCTTGACTGATATGACACATGTTCTGCCGCTTTGATCTGTTTCAATCCATTTGAGATTTATTGGCAGCGTTGGTGCCATACCCTAATCCTTTTAGGGTATATACATGTTTAGTATATACCAAGTTTGTCTATATTGAGAATTCATTTAAATTCAGATCTTTAGATACATAAACAGCCAGGGTATTGATTTAGAACATCACTATTTTTGTTGTTTTATTTCAGGATTGAATTTAAGTTAAATTAAAAAAATGAAATTTCTTCTCGTGATAACTTTTTATGGCTTCCTATCCCTTTCCCACGCCCAAGAGGGCTATCCACCTGTCGTGGTTGAAATCGTCACTGGCCCTGAAAAAAACGCTGTTATTAAAAACTCATCATGTTTTCCTGTTACTGTTTCAGTTAATGCGAGAGATTATATGGTGGAGGCGAACACTGAAGTTCAGCTAGATTCAGCTTTTTGGGGCGCGTGGTTTTGGATTCCTGGCAAAATGGGAAGGATGAATGAACTTACATTTCCCTCTCCTTTGAGAGAAAAACACCAAGCGGATTTTGGTCCAGGGAGTGTGGAAACCCACACCAAAGATTACGAGTTCAGTTATGACTTTTCAGTTCCTGAGAGCTCATCCGTTTATGCGCTTGAGGGGGGAATAGTCATTAGAGTTGTTCAGAAATATACTAAGTCCCATCAGGATAAAATGCGCATTCATGAAGTGAATAAAGTAGAAATTCTTCATTCTGATGGATCAGTTGCTGCCTATGCTCACCTTAAGGCCAATTCAACACCATTAAAAACGTGCGATAAAATCAACAAGGGCCAGCTTATTGGTCTAAGTGGAAATACAGGCTTTAGTTCAGGTCCTCACTTGCATGTTGATGTGACTAGACCTATTGGAATCGGAAAGTTTAAGACCATACCTATTCGTTTTACAGCTAGGAATGACTAGTTTCTGACCAGCGTTGTACACTATTGTTCTGGGTCACTGTTTTTGCCTGCCAAAACTTTACATGCATTTGTGCCTCAGGATACCATTACTGAAAGTAATTTAGGTCGGGAGGACCGTATGCAAACCACTCTTCAAGGAACAGATTTATCAGTGGCAATTTTGATGGAGGACTTAGCATCAGCTAAGGAGATTGCATCGGCCCTTCGACAAAATAATATTTTTGCTCAATTGTTTCAGAACTTAGATGAATTTTGGGTGGCCCTAAATATTCAAGCTCCTGACATGGTCATTATTGATGTTACTAAGATGAGCCTGGGGAGTGTCCAGTTTAAGCAACATCCTAAAGTCATTGATCAGAGCCTTTGTTATGTCTTTTACTCAAAAGAATCGACTAAGATGTTGCTTCAGTCGACCTATGGCCTTAAGCCCTTTGGTTATATCCACAATGATGCTTCTTTAAATTTTCAAATCATGACTCTCGTTGAGCGTCGCAGAGAAGCTCTGAAGTATCAGGCCGAGAAAAAAGAATTAGAGTTAAGAATTAATAGAATTCAGTCCCGTTCTCAAAGATTGATATCAGATAGAAGTTCAGCAGAAGAATTCAAAGCAAATTTTGAACTCATGAGGAATTTTTGTTCAGAGTTAGAAAAAAATTCTATGAATCAAGATTTTGCCCGGACACTTTTGGCCAAGCTTGAGTTTTGGGATGGGATTCACAGTTATGGCCTTTATGAGCTCAATCAGAGCGGCCAAAAACTCATCTCTCCAGAGTTTTCTAATAAAAAGCACCATCCATTTCCTGCACTTTGGTTGGGTCAAACCAATACACATGGTATTGAAAATTTCGCTCAAGAGATGGCCCTTCAGGTTGCCTCAGATCTTTTTGATACTCAACCCGTCATGTTGAAACTTTTCTCCGGCTACAATCAACCAGAGTTACTTCTCTTCGTTTCTTTTAAAGAAGAGAGGATGATGAATTTCCCATGGGATGTGTTTGAATCGATGCTTAGCTCAAGCCTTCGCCGGATGAAACTTTATCAGCAGGCACCACAATATTCGAATCAATTCGTTCCTATGTGGGAAGCTTTAGATCAGATGGATAAGATGCAATCCACTCATGCAGAAGGTGAAACTAGAATTCTCTGCTTAAGCTTAATTCCAATTTTAGATGTGGTTAAACGTAAGCCTCATAATAAATTTTACTGGACTTCATTTTTTAATGATTTTTTTATTCAACTCTCTGGTCGAATGAATAAAACTTCAAAGATTTCTCTTCTAGGTCCTTGGCATGTTTTATTTTTCGTACCAAAGGATGAGCTTGAAGCTGAATTTCAGATGTTGCAAAGTTTTGTTCGTCAATTTGGCTATTGGAAATTCTTTGATGATAATGGCCAAATCCTTTCAGAAGATGTGATGCCACAGTTGAAGCTCATTCCGTCATCTTCTTCTCACTACTTAAGACAATTTGAAAAAGAATTTTTTGATCTTGAGTCTGAAAATGAGTCTAAAAGACTTATGACCATGACTAAAACAGAGACCAGAAGACTCTCAATTTAATGCGCTATTCGACTTACCTGGAAGTAAACCTGAGTTTACTCCAGGAAAATGTAAAAAAAATTCAAGAAATGGGGGCGCCTCAAATACTTCCTATGGTTAAGGCCGATGCCTACGGGAACGGTCTGGTTCCTATATCTCAGTTTTTATCCAGGGAAATGAATATTAGAAAATTGGGTTGCGCGACTCTTGGCGAAGCAGTGCACTTGTATCGAGAGTGCCCAGATCTAAAGTCTGAAATGATTATTTTTTCTGATACGGAAGTTTCCTCAGAAAATTGGATGCATTTTTACGAAAATTTACCTATTACCCCTGTCTTACATCAGGCCAGCGATGTTGATTTTGTTTTAAAAAATAAAAATTTAAAAGATTTACCTCTTATCTTGAAAATTAATACTGGTATGAATCGATTAGGCCTAAGCCTAGACGAGCTAGAGCTATTGGCACCTCGTCTTAAGGGAAGAGGTGTAGAGCATCTGATGACTCATTTTGCTTGTTCTTATTATCCTTTAAAAGAGGGAGATAAAACTCATCGTCAAATGGAAGAATTTAAAAAAGCTAAAAAGCTTTTAAATGATCATGGAGTTGAGGTTCGTGAAACTTCCGTTTCAAATTCTGGGGCCATTGAACAGAAATTTGGTTTTCAAGAAACTTATATCAGGCCAGGCCTTATGCTTTATGGGCCACCAAGTGTTGAACCTTATACTTGGGATGGACATCAAATTTCTAAATTTGTGACTAAAATCCTTAAGACTTTTGAAGTTAAGAAAGGTACACCTGTTGGGTACGGCATTAATGTCGCTCCTGAGGATGGTTATATTGGAATTATTCCAGTTGGGTATGCGGACTTAAGTGTGACAACTCTTAGCGGAGTCGAAATATTAGTTAATGGTGTTAAAGGTAAGATTTTTGCTAGAGTGAACATGGATATGAGTTTTATTTTTTTTCCGATAAAGGATAAAAATAAAATCAAGAGTGGAGATATTGTCGAAATTTGGAATCATGACAATAGGACAATTGCGTATTTAGCCGATCAGGCCAAAACAATTCCCTATCACCTCATGTGTGCAGTTACAAATCGAATTCAAAGAAACTATAAGGTAAATTAAACTCATGAGAGACATGGTAGAAAAACGTATTGAGAATCTTGGAAATTCAGTGCTGGATCTGCTTAATGGTCTTGGTGATTTTACTAACTTTGCTATCAGAACGATGTTTTGGACTTTCAGGCCCCCTTATCGTTTTAAATTACTTTTTGAGCAGATTTATTTTATTGGGAATAAGTCCGTTTTTATTATTTTTCTCACCTCTTCATTTACCGGTGCCGTCTTTGCTTATCAGATTTACGTAGGAATGAAGGTTATTAATGCTGATTCTTTTATTGGTCCATTGGTGACAATTGCCCTGGCCAAGGAACTGGCACCAGTTCCCTCCGGGCTCGTAGTGGCCGGTCGTTGTGGGGCTGGTATGGCGGCCCAGATTGGAACCATGAAAGTGACCGAGCAAATCGATGCCTTGGAAGTGATGGGTATTAATAGCTATCAGTATCTTGCTGTACCAAGAATTCTAGGAGCGACATTAAGCTTACCACTCTTATCTGCGATTTTTCTCATGATTGGCTATGGTGGATCTTGGGTGATTGGAACTCAAGTTCTTCAAATTGATGATATCACTTTTACTTCAAAGGTAAGTGACTTCATGGAATTAGGAATGGTTGCCGAGGGTATAATAAAGGCTACAGTGTTTGGATATTTAATTGGTGTTATTGGAACATATCAGGGCTTTAGAGTCACGGGTGGTGCTGAGGGAGTTGGTAAAGGCACTAATATGGCCGTCGTCTGGGGAATGATTACTGTTCTCGTCGTTGATTTCTTTTTAACCAGTTTTTTAACAAAGATTTTATGAGCGAATTTTCAATAGAATTTAAAGATCTTTCTAAATTGTATGGCCAAGCGACCATATTAAATAATCTTAATTTTGGTATTCACAAAAATAAAATTACGACCATTCTAGGTTTCTCTGGAGCTGGTAAAACAACACTCATGAAGCACATTCTTGGTCTAACGATGCCAACCAGTGGGGACGTGATTGTTTTAGGAACGGCCATTAATAAACTGGATGAACTTGCCTTAAGAGAATTTCGAAGAAATTTTGGTATGGTTTTCCAGTATGCTGCCTTATTTGATTTTTTAACTTCATTTGAAAATGTTGCTTTTCCGCTTCGCGAGTTTACAAAAATGAACGAAGAACAAATTAAAGACAAGGTTTTAAACTTGCTTGATTCTGTCGGGATAAGTCTTGAAGCTGCATACAGACTTCCTTCAGAACTTTCTGGGGGAATGAGGAAGAGAGTAGGACTTGCAAGAGGTCTGGCCCTTGATCCTCATATCATGCTCTATGATGAACCAACATCAGGCCTTGATCCTATTACAACACATATGGTTTATGATCTGATGAGAGATACTCACTATAATAATGTCCACCATGGTTTTACTTCAGTGATTATCTCCCATGATATTCATGCCACATTAAAATACTCTGACTATATTGTTTTTATGGAAAAAGGGCAGGTAGTTGAGCATTTAGATGTGGAAAGTTTCAAGAAATCGGCAAATCCTGTCATACGTAGATTCCTTGAGTTATAGCCGAAATCGCTTATCATAAATTCAATAACTCATAGTAAGTGTTACGAATTTTGATGGAGTAAAATTCTTGAACCCGTTGAAAGTAGGATTATTAACCCTTGCGGCCATGGCCAGCATCGTTGTGATGTCCTTAAAAATTACATCTAATAAATCTGGGTTCGGGGAATACGTAACTTATAAGACTATTCTTGACGATGCTTCAGGAATTTTTGAAAAATCTTCCATCAAAGTTGCAGGGATAAATGCCGGTCGGATCAAGAAAATCCAACTCAATGGTGCTCAAGGTGCTCTTGTCACTTTTGAGATGCTTGAAGATGTTAAATTAACTGAAAATTCTCGCCTTAAAATTAAGAGTGTCGGTTTCTTAGGTGATAAGTATCTTGATATTATTTTAGGGGACCAGAGTGCAGAAAGATTACCTACCAATTCGTTCATCAAATCTGAGGCCGGTGCTGGCTTTGAGGAATTAAGTAAGGATGCGGGTGAAGTTTTAAAAGAAGTTAAGGAAATTGCTAAAACGATTAAAGAATCATTGCGAGATGACCAAGGTAAAAATATGGTCAAGGAAATCATTGCAAATATTCATGATATTACGGGCAGCTTAAAGCGTTTAAGTACTGGGAATGAAGATAAAATAAATCAAATTATTGACGAAGTGAAAGCGATTTCAGAGCAAATTGCGTTTGAAACAGATCGTGGCCAGAAAGATTCACTCATGAGTGATCTCTCTAAAATGGGGCCTATCTTAGATAAGGCAGATTCGGCCGTAAGTGATTTAAAGGTTATTATTGCAGATCTTAAAGATGGGAAAGGGACCGTCGGAAAACTTTTACGGGATGATGCTGTTGTCGATCAAGTATCTCAAACTCTTTCAAGCGTAAACAGATTGGTAAATCGAATAAATAATATTGAAGCCGATATCGGTCTTTCAACTGGTGCCAACACGAGACTTGGAACCGATACTCGATTTGATATGGATATCTATCCTGCTCCAGAAAGATTTTTTAGGCTAGGTATCGTGACCAATGAATTTGGACCTCAAAATCAAACTGAAACAGACACTTATACTCGAGTTA
>CANEVK010000015.1 GCA_947442115.1 Bacteriovoracaceae bacterium
GAAGATAATACGATTCAAAGAATGTCTCCCTATAGAGAGCAGCTTCTTTTAGATGAAAAAGTAGATATTTATCAGAGAAAATTCTTATCACGCTTAACTAGTCTTATGGATTTTTGTGATGAAACCATGATTCCTGAAACATCCTCTCTCTTGGTTGATTTTTCTGGACCGAGTGAATTACAAAAACTCACTCGTCGTTTATCAGTCAGTGAATTACTAAGGCAGGCCTGGCTAAATCCCATACCGACTCTCGAAAAAGTTCTTCTGCATTATGGTCTTTGTATGGACTTAGATCTAATAAAGACTGTGGCGATTTCTAAGAAATATGATGGTTACATTAAACGCTCAGAGGATCAATTTGAGCGTTTAAAGAAAATGGATTCTATGAAAATAGATTGGCAGAAGATCATCTTATCAGGAAATGTCTCCTTTGAATGTAAGCAGCGTATTGAAAGAATACGTCCTGAAACCTTTGGTCAGCTTAAATTAATCGAGGGGATTCGACCTGCTACTCTTGCAGTTGTTGCTTCAAAGGCCCTCTAATGTTGGATTTTTCATTAAAATATTTAAACATCTTAAAGACTCAATTAGCGGGTTTGAACTTAACAACCATTCTTGATCCGGATGAGTTTTATCAAAAACAGATCCTTGATTCCATTCTTCCTTATCAAGAGTCAGATCTCTTTCAGAAGTCAGTTCAAAAGACGGGAATCGTTGTTGATGTCGGTTTTGGCGGTGGATTTCCTATTCTTCCTTTGGCGAAACTTTTACCCCAAGTCAAATTTGTGGGGGTGGAATCACGTCGCAAAAAAGCTGAAGCCGTTACTTTAATTGCCAAAGAATTAGGGTTACAAAATGTAAAATTGGTTCATTCAAGACTCGAAGATTTTAGCTTTGATCGCCCTTCAACTATAACATTTAAAGCGGTTGGTACCGTCGGTGATTACCTTCCCCTGATTCAACATAAACATCCGACCCAAGTCTTTTTTTATAAGGGCCCAAGCTTTATGCAGCTTGAGGGTGAACAAATAAAAAATATCGAAAAAAATTGGAAGCTTTTAGAAAATCAGGAAATAAAAGTTCCTGGAACTCAACAAAGATTTTTGGTTTCATTTGAGAGTGTAAATGTTCCACGTGGAACAGCTAAAACCCTTGTCAAACTCTCAGACTTTCTCTAAAACTATGGCTCCCAAACATTTCCCATGCGAGGACTAAATGGCTAAAATCATTGCGATTACAAATCAGAAAGGTGGAGTAGGAAAGACAACTACTTCAGTGAATCTGAGTGCTTGCCTCGCTGCAGCAGAAAAAAGAACTCTTTTGATCGATCTCGATCCTCAGGGAAATGCATCATCATGCTTAGGCCTTGATAAAGAAAGCTTTGCGAAGGCAAATATTTATCATGCTCTTATTAATGAAGAGAGCATTGAAGCTTGTATTCATCAAACAGAACTACCTTCTTTAGATATTTGTCCATCCAACAATGATTTAGTTGGGGCCGAGTTAGAACTGGTTCATATGTTTGCTCGTGAATCAAAACTTAAAGTTGCTCTTGAATCCATCATGGATAGGTACGATTACATCATTATAGATTGCGCACCTTCGTTGAATCTTTTAACTGTGAATGCTTTTACTGCTGCACATTCTTATCTTGTGCCGATGCAGACTGAATATTTGGCGATGGAAGGACTGACACAGCTCTTGAATACAGTCAGACTCATCCGCGCTTCTCTCAATCCTAAACTGAGTCTTGAGGGTATTCTTTTAACTATGTATGACTCACGTAATAATCTTTGTAAGTTAGTTGCCAATGATCTCATGGAGCATTTTAAGGAAGATATTCTTAAAACCATCATTCCAAGAAATGTGAAACTTTCTGAATGCACAAGTTTTGGGAAGCCCATCATTCTTTATGACATCACGTCGAAGGGTAGTGAAGCTTACTTATCACTGGCCAGAGAAATCATATTAAAGTCTGAGAAAAAACCAGAAATCTCAGCCCCAAAAACCACTGTGATGAATCAGCAGATTCCAAAATTTGAAGATTATCAAATTCAATCCTAAGGAGAAAATATATGCAAAAAAAACCAATTCAACTTGGCAAAGGTATGGCAGCACTTCTTGGGAATTCACCTGTCAGTTATAAAGACAACGATCATGCCCCTATAGAACCAAAAAAAGAGATTCAAATTGAAACTCAACCTATGTTGGTGGATGTTGAAAGAATCGTGGCCAACAAAGGGCAACCGAGAAAAATCTTCAAAGAAAAAGACCTACTAGAACTCTCAGAATCTATAAAAGAAAATGGCATCATTCAGCCTCTGATCGTTCACGAGAAAGATGGCCTATTTGAAATTGTTGCTGGTGAAAGAAGATTCAGAGCTTCGAAACTGGCCGGCCTCACAAAAGTTCCAGTTGTGGTGAAAAGAGCGACTAAAAAAGATGTTCTTGTGATGTCGATCATTGAGAACGTTCAGCGCTCAGATTTAAATTGCGTTGAAGAGGCTTTGGCCTATTTTCAACTCATGAATGAGTTTGAACTTACTCAAGAAGAAGTGGCCAAAAAAATCGGAAAAGAAAGATCAACTATTGCCAATTTTCTCCGTATTTTAAAATTACCAAAAGATGTGATTGTTTCTCTTCAAAAAGAACTTCTTTCATTTGGGCATGCTAAAATTCTTGTTAGTCTTAATGATGATGATTTAACTAAAAGACTTGCTAATGAAGTCATCACAAAAAATCTCTCTGTTCGAGAGCTTGAAGAATTAGCTAAAAATGCCAAAAAGAAAGTTAAACCAATGGCAAGTGGCAATAAGTTTATTGCTGAGCAATATGGCCAATTAAAAAATAAACTTGAGCAAAAAACTGGTTACCATTTTGACGTTAAAGGCAAAAAGAATGGCGCCGGGGAAATCGTCATTAAATTTTCCAATGAAGCGGAATTCAATGATATATTTAGTTATCTGATGAAATAAGAGGGAGAACTCTTGGCCAAGAAAAATGAGATTTGCGCCATCATTGAAGAAGGTTGCAAATTTGAAGGTAACTTGTCTTTTAGCGGTATCGTTCGTATCGCTGGTTACGTTAATGGAAGCATATTTTCTAACGACACCCTTGTGATCTCAGAGGGTGCCGTTATTAACGCAGATATAAATGCCAATATTGTGATCATTTCTGGATCTGTTAAGGGTACAGTTAAAGCATCATCCCGTGTTGAAATTAGACGCCCCGCACGATTTGAAGGAACAGTCACATCCCCAAGCCTCATCGTTGAAGAAGGCGTTATTTTTCACGGTATTACAAAAATGAAAGATAAAAAATAGGCCCCTATTTTCTTGACTGAAGACCTACCTGAGCTTAAAAAAATACTGCAAAAATTAAATTCATTCACTATTAAGGTTGGCCCATGGAAACGTTTGTCGCGGTCTTCTCCCAGTTAGGTGTAGATTCATCTCTAAAATACCAATTTATTATTTTAGTTGTCGTCTTTATTGCTTCTCAATTTCTTTTTTTAGAAAAGCTTCAAAATGTTTTAGAAATAAGAGAAGAAAAAACAATTAAATTAGAAAATTCAGCTGATGATGTTTTAGAAAAAGCCACATCAATGCAGAATGAATATAAGACAAAAATTGATGAAGCTCACCGTACTACTCTGAAGACATCTTCGGAGAAAAAACAAAAAATTACTCAAAAATATACTGAACAATATAAACAATCTGAGAAAGAGTTGGGTCAACAAGTTGATCAATCTCGCTTAGAGTTTGGTAAAGACGTTGAAGCAAATAAAGAGAAATATCTTGCTGAGTCAGAATCACTATCTGCTTCACTTGTTCAAAAAATTCTTCAATAAGGAATAATATGCGTTTTTGGACTGCTTATGCATTTTTTGCCCTTGGTTTAGTAAGTAAGGCTTGGTCTTCAAGCGGTGGAGAACATCACGCCTCCATTACAGATTTAATAGCTCCTGCTGTTAATGTGGGAATACTTTTATTTGCTCTGATTTATTTGACGAAAGATAAGATGAAAAAATTCTTTGATGCCAAAGCAGATGAAGTGGCCAACACCATTGAAAGAGCTGACATTAAGTCAAAAGAAGCTCAAATGATGTTTGAGAATCAAAAGCGCAAAATGTCCGGATTAGAGACTGAAATCAAAAATATTCATACTCAATCTGAAAATGAAGTTCAGGCCTATGAGAACCAAACATCTAAAGAAACGTCAGATAAAATTTCTAAGCTAAAAAATGATTCTCAAGCAAAAATTGATGCTGATAAAAAACAGATGCTAGATGAGCTCAATGCAGAGTTGCTTCAACAGGTTATTTCTAAGACTAAGACGACAATTAAAAATAATAAAGATTATCAAAGCAAGGTCTCTACGAAGATGTTGCAAGGATTACAATAATGAAAGAGAAAAATATTGCCAAGGTTTACGCCAAGTCTCTTCTTGAATTAGGTGATGAGAAGAACGTTAAGATTGCTGATGAAATGGTTGCCTTAACAGAACTAATCAATAAGTCTAACGAACTTGAAAATGTTCTTTTTCTTGAAGTCTTCACTTTAGATGAAAAGAAAGGCATTTTTACAGAAGTTGCAAAAAAACTAAATCTTTCAGCTCTTTCTACTGAAGCTATTAAATACCTTATTGATGAGAAAAGAATTGGTATTCTTCCATTAATCATTAAAGAAATTGTTGTCATCGATGATGAACGCAAAGGTTTTATGAGAGGTGTGATTGAAGGCAGTGATGCTCAAATCGATCCAGCTTTTAAATCAAAAATTGAGAGCTTTCTAAAAAACAAGCTAGGAAGAGAGCCTCATCTTGAATACGTAAGAAATAATAATATTAGTGCTGGTTATAAAGTGACAGTAGAAGACCTTCAGTTAGATGCCTCACTTGATAATCAACTTGAACAATTTAAACAATCCATTCTAAGTGAATAAATAAACCCAAAAAGGGAAGGGACTTTAGATGACTACATCAATTAGACCTGAAGAAATTACAGGAATCATCAAAGAGCGAATCGCAAACTTTGAATCTCGTTTACAAATGAATGAAATCGGAACTGTTCTCACTATCGGTGATGGTGTGGCACGAGTTTTCGGTCTTAAAAACGTACTTGCTGGAGAACTTGTTGAGTTTGACGGTGGAGTTAAGGGAATGGTTCTTAACTTAGAGGCCAATAACGTAGGTATTGTGGTTCTAGGTGATGATGCCACCATTAAAGAAGGTTCTACTGTTAAGAGAACAGAAAAAATCGTATCTGTTCCTGTAGGTGATGCTCTTCTTGGTCGCGTGGTTAATGCTATCGGTGAGCCTATTGATGGTGCTGGTGAACTTAATACAAAAGAATTTAGAAACGTTGAAATTAAAGCTCCTGGTATTGTGACTCGTAAATCAGTTCACGAACCTATGCAGACAGGTATCAAAGCCATCGATGCCATGATTCCAATTGGCCGTGGTCAGCGCGAACTTATCATTGGTGACCGTAAGACTGGTAAAACAGCAGTTGCGATTGATACGATTATCAACCAAAAAGGTAAAAATGTTGTTTGTATTTATGTGGCCATTGGTCAGAAGCAATCAACAGTTCGTCAGGTTTATCAAAAGCTTCTAGAAGCTGGTGCTTTAGAATATACAATCATCGTATCTGCTACAGCTTCTCACTCAGCTCCACTTCAGTACCTTGCTCCTTATACAGGTTGTACAATGGGTGAGTACTATCGTGACAATGGCAAGCATGCCCTTATCGTTTATGATGATTTAACAAAACAATCTCAAGCTTATCGTCAGCTTTCTCTTCTTCTTCGTCGTCCACCAGGACGTGAAGCATTCCCTGGAGACGTTTTCTACATTCACTCAAGACTTCTTGAGCGTGCTTGTAAATTGAATGATTCTCTAGGTGCAGGATCTTTAACAGCTCTTCCAGTGATTGAAACTCAAGAGGGTGACGTTTCTGCTTATATTCCTACGAACGTAATTTCAATTACAGATGGTCAGATTTACCTTGAATCAGATCTTTTCAATTCTGGTATCCGTCCTGCGGTTAACGTAGGTCTTTCGGTTTCTCGAGTGGGTGGTTCTGCTCAAATTAAGGCCATGAAAAAAGTTGCTGGTACACTTCGTTTGGATCTAGCTCAGTACCGTGAACTTGCAGCATTTGCTCAGTTTGGTTCTGATCTTGATGAAGCGACTCAACGTCAGTTGAACCGTGGTGCTCGTCTGGTTGAACTTTTAAAGCAAGCTCAATATTCGCCTATGGATGTTATTGATCAATCGGTTTCTATTTTTGCTGCAACAAAAGGTTATTTTGACTCTGTAGCAGTTAACAAAATTAGAAATGCTGAAACTGATTTCTTAGCGTTCATGAATTCTCGTCACGCTGATCTTATGAACTCTATGAGAGGTGAAAAACAAATTTCTCCTGAGCATGAATCTAAGCTTGTTGAAATCATCAAAGGTTTCATGGCGAGCTATAAGGCTTAATTTAAGGAAGTAAACCATGGCCAATATTAAAGACCTCAAGAAAAAGATCAAAAGTACTAAAGGTACTTTAAAGATCACTAAGGCGATGAAGCTTGTTTCAGCTGCAAAGTTGAATAAAGCCCAAATCCGCATCTTGGGTCTTCGTCCTTATTCGACTGAGCTTGAAAGCACAGTTCGAACGGTTTCGGCCCTTGCACAGAATTATAGTAATAATTATTTTCAAGTTAAAAATAATAACAAAGCTATTGTTCTGGTTGTTTCTTCTGATAAGGGTCTTTGCGGTGGGTATAACTCTCAACTGGCAAAGGCGATCAGAAAGTTTAAAGTCGAAAATCAAGACGAAGATCTAAAATTTGTATGGATTGGTAAAAAAGTCCGAGACCTCATTTCAAAAGAAGTGAATGCGGGTCAGACTTATACCTTTGCTAAAATAGAACCAACCTACGAAGAAGTGAGAAAAATTGCAGATGAACTTTCTCACCAATTTCTCAATGGAGAAGTTGGTAAGGTTTATGTTGCTTATAACTCATTTATTTCTGCAATTGCTTTTGATTCTAAAGTAAGACAATTGCTTCCAATGCAGGTTGCAGAGAAAACAAAAGAAGAAATTAAGAGTAAGTATCCATATGATTTCAAGTACGATCCAAGTGCTGAAACTATCTTGGACACTCTTGTTCCAGAGGTTTATTTAACAACTGTTTATACTTGTGTGCTGGATGCGATTGCTTCTGAGCATGGCTCTCGTATGAATGCGATGGAAAATGCCTCAAAGAACTCTAAAGAAATGGTTAAAAAATTATCACTCAAAATGAATAAGTTGAGACAGGCCAAAATTACAACTGAGTTGATCGAAGTTGTTTCTGGTGCTGAATCTCTAAACGGTTAAGGAGCCAATAAAATGGAAAACACAGGTGTTATCCGACAAGTCTTAGGACCTGTAATTGATGTGGAGTTTGCTAATGGAAAACTTCCCGCCCTTTACAATGCTCTAAAAATTACTAACAAAACTCTTACTGGTGGCGAAGACAACCTAACCGTTGAAGTTGCTGCTCATCTTGGTAACAATATGGTTCGCTGTATTGCCATGGATGCAACAGAAGGTCTTGCTCGCGGTCAAGCTGTAAAAGATACAGGCGCGCCTATTCAAGCTCCAGTTGGTCGTGAGTGTCTTGGACGTATTATTAACGTTATTGGTGAGCCAGTGGATGAAGCTGGTGCTCTTAATAATAAAAAGAGTTACCCTATTCACCGTCCAGCTCCGAAGTTTGCTAATCAATCGACTAAAAAAGAGCCATTCTTTACTGGTATTAAAGTTATCGATCTTCTTGCTCCTTACCTTAAGGGTGGAAAGATTGGTCTCTTTGGTGGTGCAGGTGTGGGTAAGACAGTTCTTATTATGGAACTTATTAACAACATCGCTACTCAACACGGTGGTTTCTCAGTTTTCGCAGGTGTCGGTGAGCGTACTCGTGAAGGGAACGATCTTTGGCACGAAATGAAAGATTCTGGGGTTATTAATAAAACAGCTCTTTGCTACGGCCAAATGAACGAGCCACCTGGTGCTCGTGCACGTGTTGCTCTTACAGGTCTTTCTCTCGCTGAGTATTTCCGTGATGAAGAGAAGCAAGACGTTCTTTTCTTCGTAGATAATATCTTCCGCTTTACTCAAGCAGGTTCTGAAGTTTCCGCCCTTTTAGGTCGTATTCCTTCAGCGGTGGGTTACCAGCCAACTCTTTCAACAGAGATGGGGGCCATGCAAGAGCGTATTACATCGACGAAAGATGGATCTATTACATCTATCCAAGCTGTTTACGTTCCTGCGGATGACTATACCGATCCAGCTCCAGCAACAACATTTGCTCACTTGGATGCTACGACTGAACTTTCTCGTCAAATTGCCGAGCTTGGAATTTACCCAGCGGTTGATCCACTTTCATCTTCTTCAACTGTGTTAACTCCAGATGTTGTTGGTGAGGAACATTATAATATTGCTCGTCAGGTACAGTCAGTTCTTCAAAAATATAAAGAACTTCAAGATATCATTGCGATTCTTGGTATGGATGAACTTTCTGAAGATGATAAGAAGCTTGTGGCACGTGCTCGTAAGATTCAAAAATTCTTATCTCAGCCATTCTTTGTGGCCGAGCAGTTTACAGGTATTCCAGGTCAGTTCGTGAAAATTGAAGATACCATTAAAGGCTTTAAAGCTGTTCTTTCAGGTGAAGTTGATCACCTTCCAGAGCAAGCATTCTACCTTGTTGGAAATCTTGATATGGTTAACGAGAAGGCAAAGAAACTTTCTGAAGGGAAATAATTATGTCTGCTTTTAAGCTCAATCTTTTCACACCTAAGGGTGTTGTCGTGAAAGATCTTGAGTGTAATGACATTGTCATTCCAACATGTAGAGGGGAGATTAACATTCTCCCTGACCATACTCATATCTTAACAGAGTTAGGCACTGGGCTCATGACAGTTAAAACACCTATGGGAACTCGTCACTATTCTGTGACAGCAGGTCTTTGTAGAGTTTTAAAAGATACAGTCACAATCCTATCTTTCACGTCTGAGAAAGCCGAAGAAATCGATATGGAACGTGCCAAGTCTGCAAAGGCCAAGGCCACTGACCGTCTTTCTGGTAAAGAATCCCTCAGTGATGTGGATTTATTAAAATTCAGAAGGAAGCTTGAAAGGGCCGAACTCAGAATTCGCCTCGCCAACTTAAAGTAATCATCAAGGGCCCGATTTTCGGGCCCTTTTTTTTGGTCCTATAGGACCAAAGTATTGAGTAGTCACAAATCTATAGATGAAAAAGAGGATGGCTATTCAAAAAATAGACCTCCGCTTCAATTAAATCACTTCAAACAGATAAATTGCCTTAATCTTTAATGAGTATGTTTCAAATGCTTACACGGATGTTTGCTTATTTTACTGTGGTTGCCTACCTCGTGGTGGGAACTGTCGTTGTGCGTGTCATGAAGACTGAGAGCCATATTTTCAATTTCAGCCAATCTTACCTAGCTATTTTTACGGAATCTAAAATTCAAAGTCTGACTGAGGTCGCAAGTGTAGAAGCACCAGTGATGAATCTTTCTTTCAGCTCGGAAAGACCAATGAAGAAAATGAAGATTGTAGAAAGAAAAAATCGGCCATTGAATTGGAAAAAACTTCAACTCGCTCATCAGCATGAGTTGCCATTTTCTTCACCAATTAAGCTAGCACCTATTATTAAAGAGACTTCACTTGAAACGAATTTAATCGCTCTCTATGAGAACTTTGCTTTTACTGAAAAGAAAGTTGAAGTGGCGACGGTTGAAGAAAAAATTCAGGACGAAGTTAAAGTCACTCAATCTGTCGCTAAAGAAATTGAACCAGAGTTTTTTGAATATGAAGCTAAACCAGAAACGATAGCTCAAAATAAAGTCATCGAAAAAACTGATCCCAAAATTGAATCTGAAGATATTGTTGATTTAATAACTCAGCCTAAAGAGATGACGACTCAAAAGAGTCCAGAGATTGCCCAGACAAAGCCTGACTACTCAAACCTCGTGGCCTCCACTGTTCAAGAAGCCCAAGAAGAAGAGGCGGTTCAGAACCCAAGCTTTGATGTTAAGAAGGTGATGAGAAAGCCTCTGACGCCAGTCTTAGCAGAAAATACTTTGCTGAATAGTCAAAAACTAATGGCCCCACAAAGCCATGAGGCATCTGTGACTATTCATGCCATCGGATTAAATCTCAAGGGAAGCGAAAAGCTCCAAGGCTTTGAGGTTAGGTTTCAGGATCAAAGTGGTGGCACACTTGAGGACTACGGCGGTGGGACTGTGGTTGTTGATGACTCCCTGGCCGCCTCTAAAATGACTCGTTCGATAGTGATGCTTAAAAAAGGATATGTGCCTACTTCCACGGAACTCATCTTAGAAGAGGGTTCAAGTGAAGTGAGTATCCCCTTAATTGAGGAAGAAGTTCTCTATGACCTTAATGGTGAGTTTGAGCAGAAAGGATCGGTTGGATCCCTTCTGGTTGAATTAGATGATGAAACAGAGATTGCAAAACTGGATGTGCCTTTCGGAAAAGTCATCAAGCTTAATGGTGAATTAAAACCAACAGAAAATGAAGACTTCCGCTATGAACTCTTCCTGGGTGTAAAGGCCGGAAATGCTATGATCAGTTACCAAAAAGGGACTGGTGAAGTGGTGAATAGAATTGTTCACGTTCATGAGAATGAATTAACTTACGATGCCAATTTCTTCGAAGACGTTATAAACGAGAAGATCAAGCTTTATCAGGAAGATCTTCTGGGTAAAGAGACATCACCTCTCATTTTGACGACGGAACAAGTTAAGGTTTTTGCCAAAGAATCTGCGACAAAGAAAATTAATCAAAATACCTATCATCTTAATTTTAATACGCAAAATTTGGGTGGCAGACGATATGTAGAATTAACTCATCAAAGCGAGCCCATTTTTGTGGGAGCAAGAGATAATAATAATCTCACAATTCCCTCAGAAAGTTTTATGCGCTACATACTTTCGAATTTTGAAAACTCAAAACTTGGAGATCGTTGCTTAGTTCAAGTGAACTTAAGTCAAAAAATTTCAAGTTATGAAGTGAGCGCGGAATCTACAGGATCAAGTCTTGTGACTTATCATCAGGTGCTTGATCGAGATGGGAAATTTTATGAGAGTGTGTCTGAAAAAACACGAAAAATAGTCATTCTCGGAGAAAGCCAGGCCAGTGGTGAAACCTCCAAAGACGCTAAGATCAACATAAAAATTCGGTATCTTGATGGATCCCATCAGTACTTAAGTTCTTATTGCTCTCCAAATACTTATCTCGTTGAGCAACTCTGACGAGCTAAAAGCTTCTCCCACTCTTTAGGCTTAAGATTTGTCATCTGATCTAAATTAATTTGTAAAAATTTCGAACCTGGAAGTGATTCTTTCGCTGTGACAATAGTCGAGCGTGGATAATTTTGGACATCATCAGACAAGTGATGATTATGAAAATAAACATCTTCGAGTTGTTTCTCGGATAAAACTTTATTCAACCGTAGCGAGCATTTTGTCAGGTGAAATTTTAAATCTGCTTTTACATTATAGCGATCGTGCTGGTGGAGTTCATCAAAGAGTTCTTCTTCATAGGCCAGGGCATGAACGAGTGCTAGAAACTCACCATAAAAATTTTTAGAGGCAAAACCAAAGTGATTAGAGTCGCTGTGGCGGATAATGTGTTCGAGGCTAATTTTTGGAAATTTTCCATTCAATTCACGTTTTGTCTTAATAAGATGCTTAGTTCCTGAGTTATAGGCCGTAACAGCAAGATCCCAGGACTTCATGAGCTTAATATTCTCTTTCATGAGGTAGGCAGCGGCTATAGAGATGACTCCGACATTAGATCGATAATCAAACTCAGGCCGCTGAGAACGCTTAGGGACATAGTAACTAGCAATCAGTGGCATGAACTGCCAAACACCTAAAGCACCAACCTTAGATTCTGCTTTGGGATTGAAACTTGACTCAAGAAAAGGAATCGCCAAAAGTTCATGAGGAAGATTCATTTGTTTAAAAAATTTACTGATGAAAGTCTTATAGGGGAGAGACCTCACAATGCCGTCTTTGATATAATTTCTTTGTCCTGTTTGAGTCCGAATATTTTCTTTTAAATTTTGGAAAAAAAGCTTTCGCTGTGACTTGTTAACAGGGATTTTTATTTTATTATCACCCAGGATCCGATGGATAAACTTCGCCTCAGCTCCAAGGCTAAAGGGTGATTTTTCTAAAATGGAGAGATGTCTTTTAATTTCAGTTATTTTTTCTTGGGTAATTTTATTTTGCAAAATATAAATAGAATTGGCAGAAAGCCCTTGAGATTTAAGTTGTGAGAAATCCAAAACTTTATAAATGAGTGAAAGATTATTTTTGTCATGGATCACAACATGATTTGAAGAAAACTGGGTATAGATCAAAAACCAAAAATTAACTGTAGGATAGAAATAATCACTGACTAGAAATTCATCTGAAACTCTGTCATCATGATCCCTGAGATATTTTTCAAACGCCGTGATAGACATCCAGGGAAGCTCCCTGACCTGTGAAGAATTTTTATCTTTTTGGGGATGTTTATAGCCAAAATGGGGATCAGAAGCCGTAAAACAAAACAAGATAATGGGTAAAATTAAGAGATAGCGGACAATCATCGAGGACTCAAAATTTGCATAGTTCTTTTATAACCAGCTTCAACTGCGTGGGCAGAAACTTTTGAATTTAAAGAGAATGAATTGGCAAAAAATAATTTGTAATCATGATGATCTGGATAAATATCAATCAGTTGAACTTTAGGATTAATGTTTAATTTCCTCTCAAGGATCGCCATGAGTTCTCGGCGATGAGTCTGTGAGAATTTTTCTTTCTTCATATAATCATTAACAGTATCCATGATATCGATCGCCTTGGCCCGCTCGGCCCTCGAAGCGATAATTTTCTTTTGGATCATGAGATAAATAGATTGGATGGCAATGGGTGGGAGGCCATAATTAACCAGTGATCCAACCTCATCATGAAAATGGTAAGGGGTATGGGTCCAGGAACTGATGATGACATCGCAGCCATTATCCTCAGCAACGTGAGTTGAAAGAGTCTCCCGAATTTCGCCATCGATGTAATAATCAACTTCTTTTGTGATGAGATTTTTAATTGGATAGGGGCAATAAAAAGGGGGCACACTCATACTAGCGGCAGCAGCATGGGAAACATTAGTCCCAGTATAGTATGTTGAAGTCGTGTCATGACTAGGATTAGGATAATTATATTTTGAAAATATGACCTTTCGCGAATGATCGAGTTGGGTCGCTACGATAAAAAGATCGGCTGCAAAATCTTCAAAAGTATCTTTTTCAATAACATGCTCTACCAGATACTTTCGTACACCCTCAGTAGAGAAAAAACCTGGAAGCGAAACTACAGGTTTAATCATGTTTTTAAGAAAACTAGGAAATCCTTCGAGAGGATGATAGAGGCCAGGCATCGGGGCTTTTACCGGTGGTCGCTTAATGGTGAACATATCTTTATAGTTAATGCCACGAATTTTAGAACCTTTAATTCCTAAGGTCGCCTGGATGATGTCTTGAGGGGTATAGCCACTGGCCAGATAAACACAAATCATCGCCCCTGCCGAAGAGCCAACATAAGTTCCTATTTCTAAACTTCTTGGATTTAAATTGGATGCAAGGTTTGAATTAGAATTATTTTTAAGGGAAAAACCTAATTCTTCGAGAGCATGGGTCACACCCAGATGCCAGGCGGCCGCTTTCACAACTCCCCCGGATAAAACGAGAGCTATTTTTTTATTTTTAAGGGCGTTCAAATCAACTGACTTCATTGCTCAACTTTATATTAGATTTTGCACTTATCTATCGGATTATTTAATATAAAGATTAATCCATAGGAGGATGAATGCATACCACGGAAGGGGTTTGGCTCACGATTACTGACTACTCGGCCTATAAAAAGGTCTCAATTTCGACCATTAGAAGACATTTAAAATCCAAAATACTTCAGTCGCGTGTTGAAGAAGGTAAGTATTTTATTTATGTACCAAATTCAGAAAAAGTGAAAATAAAAGAAGAAGAAGAAATTCTTAGATTGAAACTCGAAATTGAATTACTGAGAAGACAGTGGCGTGAAGCAAGAGAGGAACTTTCAGAGTTAAGAATGTTAGTTGATCTCTACGAATCTAATCCTCATAAAAATACGACAAAAGAAAATCCTCCAGAGATACCAGCGCATTTATGAAAATAGTCATTTTTTTAATTTTAATATCATTTAATACATTTGCTCAGTCTTCGATGAGAAGGTGCACCTTACTTCCTGTGACAGATAGTGTTGGGGGCGCGATTGGCTATAAGGTCTTTGAAGAGTTAGAAAAAAATTTAAAACAAAGTCATTGGTGCACTTATGTTTCAAATGCAGGGCTCATTGGTATTTTTAGTAAGTATCGAGAAAATCTCGCTCAGCACTTAAAAGAGAAAGATGTTTTAAAAACAGTCTCTGAAAAACTTAAAGTGGGATCACTCTTGAGAGTTAATATCATATCAGAGCTCAATAGTGTTGAGGTTCAACTTGAAGTGAATGGTGAGGATGGCGAAGATATTTATTTTAGCGAAAAATCCGTATTAAAGTCAGATGATGTACAAGTGATCTCTCAAACAGTTCTCAATTGGTTAGATGTTTACTCAAAAATGATTCCTTATGATGCGAAAATTAATGGCATATTGGGAGATCAAATTACCTTAGATGTTGGGAAGGGTTATCCTATCCGAGTTGGACAGGAGTTTGTGGTTAAAAGGCCAACTCAAAAAAAGAAACATCCTCTTTTGAAAAAAATTGTAGATTGGGAAGCTGATATACTGGCCGAAGGTAAGGTTTTTAATATTTCAGAAAACCAGGCCCTGGGGATGGTTAAAGTTTATAAATCAGAAAAAAAATTAAGTGCTGGTGATTGGGTTCGATTGGAACCCATGAAACAAGATTTTCTCGAAGTCGAAAAAATTGAAGAAAAGCAAAAAGAAGAACCAGGTACATTAGGTGTGCTTTCCCTCTCACTTTTTACATCTTCGGCCAGTGTGGATAATAGTACACCTACCGGATCGAATAGAATGAGTGGTTACTTATTTGGATTTGATTTCAGGGGAGAGGGCTGGTTAACCAGGCAATATTTCGGAATTCTTGAAGTATCAAGAAGTATTGGACAATTAACAAAGGCCTCAGGAAGTCCTGAGAAAAGTTCACTCAATTCAAGTTTTGGAAAATTTAAACTTCTTGGTGGTTATAAATATTTACCTATTGGCTTTTTTTATGGGCCTCAAGTTGATGTTTATGGCGGTTGGGCCAACTATCTCTTTGATTTAGATTATTCAGCCAACGATGGATTTGGACAGGCCAACATCTCGGGTATAGTGTTGGGTGTGGCCGCTAATGTACCAATCAATAGAGAATACAGGTTCATGGTCAGAGCAGATTTTATCCCTTTTCCAACTTTTAAAGATGAAGACTCGATCTATGGCCCAAATGATAGCACCTCGGCGATGAATCTTGAGGTAGGTTTAAAATATCAATTTACCCCAAATATGACCTTGGATGGTGGACTAGAGACTCTTTCAGCAAAAGGTCGATTTAATTCATCCTTTAAAGAAATATCTTATCACGACAATATCAAGCTGAAGTTTGGTGCGAGTTTTAATTACTAATATTTAAATAAAGTCTTATGCATTCAAATCGAATACAAGAACTCGAAAAAATCATTCTTAAGAACAAAGACCTCTATTATCGTGGCCATGCAGAAATATCAGATGAAGCCTATGATAAGCTTGAGGATGAATTAAAAAAATTAGATCCAGAAAATCCTGTGCTGAAAATTGTGGGCCCAGGTAAACTGGATTCCACTCAAAAAGTTCCTCATCAAAAAAAGATGTTAAGTCTTGATAAGACCTATTCCGAGCCAGATTTGGCAAAATGGATGGGTAAAAATCCCGTGTTGAGTGTCTTTAAAATTGATGGCTCAAGTTGTTCATTAATTTATGATAAAGGCCATCTTGTCATGGCAAAAACCAGAGGAGATGGAAGCTTTGGGGAGAATATCACTCGAAAGGCCATGCATATTTCAGATATTCCTAAATGTATTCCTTATCAAGGTGAAGTAGAGATAAGAGGTGAGATCTTTTGCCGGGAAAATAATTTTTTTACCCTTTCAAGTGAAATGGAGGAATTAAAGTTAGAAAAACCAAGTTCACAAAGAAATATTGTCGCTGGTTTGCTAGGAAGAAAAGAAAACATTCAACTCGCTAAACATTTAAGCTTTAAAGCTTTTGATCTCATCGGAAGCGAGAAGCATAGTTTTGAGCACGAAAAGATTGAAAAATTAGAGCATTTGGGATTTGAGACCCCTGACTTTGAAATTCATAAAAATGAAGGTGACATAAAAAAAAGAATCGAAGATGCCAAAGAATTTATAGTGAAAGGGGATTATTTAATTGATGGTTTGGTGTTTGTCTTTGATGACCTCAAGCTTCATGAAGAATTAGGAGAAACATCCCACCATCCTCGTTATAAAATAGCTTTTAAGTTTGCAGGCGATACGAAGATGACAACCATTGATTCGATTGAGTGGGGCATTTCTCGAAATGGAGTTTTGACTCCGGTTGCCCTCGTTCGGCCAGTGGAGCTTTCAGGAGCTCTCATTTCCAGAGTCACCTTACATAATTTTGGTCTGGTGAAAAACTTTGATCTTCAAACGGGAGATGAAATTGAAATTATAAGATCTGGAGAAGTTATTCCAAAATTTTTAGGAGTGACAAAAAAACAAGACGGTCATTTTAACTATCCCAAAGTGTGTCCAAGTTGCGAGCAAAAACTAAGTATTCAAGACATTTGGCTTATTTGTGAAAATGACAGTTGTCCTGACAAAATAAAAGAGGAAATCTTAAATTACATTCAAAAATCGGGCATTGAAGATCTTTCAGACAAGAGACTGGTTGAGATGCTGAATAAAAAATTAATAGCAAAACTGGAAGATCTCTACAGAATAAAAAAAGAAGATTTGTTAGCTTTAGATAAGGTTAAAGAAAAGCTTGCTTCGAAGATTTATGAGAATATTCAAAAATCTAAGAAACAAACTTTAGTTCAATTTATCTCTGCCCTGGGCATTGAGGGAGTCTCTATTGCAAAAGGGGAAAAAATAATTTCCCATGGATTTAATTCCATTGATAAAATTTTAAATCTTAGCGAAGAACAATTAAAATCCATTGAGGGCTTTGCTGAAAAATCTTCGCACGCCATTATTGAATCCATCCAAAAGAAAAAGAAGCTGATACAAAACTTATTAGCTCTCGGTCTTGAGCTTATCGCCGATGACATCAATACCGGAGAGGGCGCTCTGAAAGATCTAAAATTTTGTATCACTGGTGAATTAAGTCTGCCACGATCAGATATTCAAAAAATGATCAAAAAAAATGGTGGCATCATGGTGAGTTCAGTTTCAAAAAATACTTCTTACC